>JAUWHV010000130.1 GCA_030605675.1 Deltaproteobacteria bacterium
GATACAAATATACTGATTTATGCCCATGACCTGGATGCAGGTCCGCGGCACGATATTGCCGCTTCTGCGCAAACCGCTCTCTCAGGCGCGTGCCAGGGGAATTATTGAGAACTATTTGTCATGGCATATCGAGGTAAACGAACCCGATACCGTGCTCCTGGCATCGGAGATCGAAGAAAGGCATCTTTTATCTTTCTGGAATGCATTGATCATAGCAGCGGCCTGTCGAGCAAAAGTATACAAAATTCTCACCGAAGATTTGAACCATGGCCAGGAGATCGAAGGCATCCTTATCGAAAACCCTTTCGTCATTTGAAAATTTCACCGGTGCCAAAAGAGAGAGTTCCAGAAATCAGATATCGGAGGAATTCCCATTTGCAAAAAACGCATAGTCCGCAGGGCCTTTCCCTGGCTCATCGTAATTATTCAACTGACGCAGATTATGGAAGTCGGTCTTCCAGGACCAAGGGATTACTGTGTCAATTGAAGGAGAGGGGCTTGGATTATATTCCGGCATCAGTGACATATTCTGTGACCATATTGAGGCGGCACTAGCTGTTATTCCTGGAAATTTTCATCACGAGTTTGGTAAAAACAACTAAGTAAGAGTCAAATATCCTTGACAGCTATTGATTTCATGTTAATTTCTGGTCTCATTTCTTTTTTAGTTAATCTTGGAGGAAAACATGTACGCTGTTATTAAGACAGGCGGAAAACAATATAAGGTTTGTCCAGGGGAAGTGCTCAGGGTGGAAAAGCTCGACGCTGAAGCAGGTTCGGAGGTCGAGATACCTGAAGTGCTGATGGTGGTGGACAATACCCAAACTAAAATCGGCAGGCCTGTAGTGGAAGCTGCCACAGTACGAGCTCAGATTTTGGAGCACGGCCGTGGTAAAAAAATAGTTGTTATGAAGAAAAAAAGGCGCAAGGGTTATAAGGTCAAGCGCGGGCACAGACAGCCGTTCACTACTCTTGAGATTAAAGAGATCAGTGTCTAGGGAGATTTAATTATGGCACATAAAAAGGCCGGTGGCAGTTCACGCAATGGCCGGGACAGTAAAGGCCAGCGCAGAGGCGTAAAACGCTTTGGCGGCCAGATCGTAAGGGCCGGAAACATCCTGGTCCGTCAGGTGGGAACCAAGTTTCATCCAGGACAAAATGTGGGCATGGGTAGGGATTATACCTTGTTCGCCAAAGCAGACGGGGTCGTGAAATTCGAGATAGTGCGAAATCGACAGCGAATCAGCGTCCACCCTATGCAGAGCACCGCCTCCTGATCCCTCCTTCACAGATAAATCTGACATCAACAACCTGATTTGGGGCGACGGAGTTCTGTCGTCAACGAATCCAGTGTATATTGACTGGAGTGGTCACTTTTTTGAACTCAGGATCGCCGGTTACCAGGATTGCAGATTGATCGAGTGCACAGGCCAAAGCAAAACATTCAGCATATGAAATAGCATATTCGGCTTTAAGCTCGGCTGCCCTGAAGACTAAAGTATCCGGGACCGGCAGGACCTTGAAGCCCAATTGGTAAACTCTGCCTAATATCTCCAGTTTTTTACTTTCACCAAACTGTCTTTTTGTAATATAAATGGTAGCCGTTCACGGCTTGAAACTTGAAATTGGAAATTAGAAATTTGGTAGAGATGAAACGAGTTTACGAGACAAAAGCATGAAAGCCAAATTTCCAATTTCTATTTTCTGATTTCAACGTTCCGTGAACGCCTATTATAGATATAGATGGACAACAATTTATGGACTTTGTTGATCAGGCCAAAATATACGTTAAGGCTGGAGATGGAGGGGCCGGGTGTGTAAGCTTTCGGCGGGAACGTTTTGTCCCCAGGGGAGGACCTGATGGCGGGGACGGAGGCCACGGGGGAGATGTCATCCTCAGGGTGAATACCGGGCTTAATACACTGCTTTCCTTTAGCAGAAAGCGTCAGTTCAGGGCAGAAAAAGGTCGGGCGGGAAAAGGAAAAAACCAGCACGGCAAGAGCGGTTCGGATATTGTAATAGAAGTACCCCCTGGTACTGTAGTAAAGGATTCTGAGAACGTTTTTGTGCTGGCAGATCTCACGGATCCGGTAACAAACTGGGTTGCTGCCAAGGGAGGGCTGGGCGGAAAAGGAAACGCCCGTTTTGTGTCCTCAACACGTCAGGCACCACGCAATGCTCAGCCCGGCCTGCCTGGGGATGAGCGGTGGCTGCTTCTTGAACTGAAGCTTATTGGTGACGTAGGTCTCATAGGCCTTCCCAATTCAGGGAAGTCAACTCTGCTCGCCAGGATATCCGCGGCAAGGCCCAAAATAGCAGATTATCCCTTTACTACCCTTGTGCCGAATCTGGGTGTGGTGGAACTCTCTGATGACAGGACCATGGTAGTAGCTGACATACCGGGTCTTATTGAGGGGGCCCACAAGGGCGTCGGCATGGGCCTTGATTTCTTAAGGCATATTGAGAGGACCAAGGTTCTGCTGTATGTTCTGGATGCCTCCCATGGGAAAGAGTCGGTCAGGCGTAGCTATCAGACCATCAGGGAGGAGATAGAAAAATACCATGCACCTCTTATTGAAAAGCCCCAGGCAATAGCCTTGAATAAGATCGATATTACAGATGAGGGCGATAGGGAGGAAGCCAAAGAGATACTGGCTGAAGAAGGCCACAAGATCTATACTATTTCAGCCCTTACCGGATCCGGGGTATCTTTGCTTATGGAGGATTTGTATCAGATAGTGAAGGGGGATTGATAATTGATAATTGATAATTGATAATTGGTGATTGAATAATTCACAATTCCCTAATTATTAGTATTAAATTAGCCGCTTATGGCAGGACTTTTCCGACAGGATGAACAAGATCTACGTGATTTACATTTATCCTGTTGATCCTGTTGATCCTGTTGATCCTGTTAATCCTGTCAAAAAAATGGAAATTTCTAAACCGGAGAACAATTTAATAAATGGAAACCATGCCTCAAGTACAGGGCCGTAAGTTTTTACAATCTGTACGCAGGGTTGTAATTAAGGTGGGAAGTGCTGTTCTCACTGACGAAAAAGGCCTTGATGATCAAGTAATAGCCGGCCTTTGCGCCCAGGTTGCCTCTCTCCGCAAGGAAGATCGGGAGGTTACCATTGTCTCTTCCGGGGCCATAGCTGCCGGCATGGGAAAAATGCTTGGGCTTAAATTACCTACAACCGTTCCTGAGAAACAGGCAATGGCTGCAGTCGGGCAGGGGCGTCTTATTCAGGCCTATGAGGATGCCTTTAAAAATCACGGTATTTACGTAGCACAGATTTTGCTCACCAGGGAAGGACTGGTTTCAAGGTATCGTTATCTTAATGCAAAAAATACCTTAAGGACCTTGTTACAGTGGGGCATTATCCCGATTGTCAATGAAAATGATACCGTGGCCACAGAGGAGCTTCAGTTCACTGACAATGACGCCCTGGCCGTGCTGATTGTGAATTTGGTGGAGGCAGAGGTCCTTATATGCCTGAGCGATGTGGATGGGCTTTATGACAGAGATCCAAGAGAGAATGCAAATGCACGGCGTATTCCAGAGGTCTCTAAGGTAGATAAATCAATAACTGATCTTGCCGGTGATTGCCTGGGAAGGGCCGGCCGGGGAGGTATGAAGTCTAAATTGGAGGCAGCCCAAATGGTGACTGCCTGCGGTGTCCCCATGGTGGTTGCTGAAGGAAGGACTGACCGGATATTGACGCGGCTCTTTGCAGGAGAAGACCTGGGCACGTTATTTTGCGCCAGTAAAAGAAGGATACACGGGCGAAAGCCCTGGATCGTATTTACACTTGCTCGAGAAGGCGTCCTTGAAATCGACGAGGGAGCAGTCAAGGCAATGGTGGATAATGGTAAGAGCCTTTTACCTGTCGGGATTAGATCGGTTCAGGACGATTTTGAGGCCGGAGCATGTGTGGTGTGTTGTGACGGCTCGGGGAAAGAGATCGCTGTTGGGCTCAGCAACTACAATTCTCAGGACATTCGCAAGATTTGTGGTTGTCAGACAGGTGAGATATATGACATAATCGGTCATCAAGGAACGAGTGAGGTCATACACAGGGATAATATGGTGATTTTATTATGAGCGAAATACAGACTTTAATAGCAAAAATGGCCATAGAGGCGAAAAAGGCCGCTCGGGAGGTGGCAAAGCTCTCGACTACTGTGAAGAACGACGTTTTACTGAAGACTGCGGAACGAATAATAGATGCCCGGGAAAAGCTGCAGGAGGAGAACGAAAAAGACCTCATAAAGGCAAAAAATAAAGGTGTTACTTCTGCCTTCATAGATCGTTTGAGACTGTCGGATAAGGTTATTGATTCTATGGCTGAGGGACTTCGGGACGTGGTGGCCCTTCCAGATCCTGTGGGCGAGATTCCAAAGATGTGGAAGAGACCCAACGGCCTCACAGTGGGCAGGGTTCGAATACCCCTGGGTGTAATCGGGATGATTTACGAGTCCAGGCCGAATGTCACCATAGACGCAGCGGGTCTGTGTCTCAAGGCAGGAAACGCCATAATACTTAAAGGCGGATCAGACGCCCTTTATTCCAACCTGGCCCTGGCCTCTATACTACAGGAGGTGCTGAAAGAGTTTTCAGTACCCGGAGAGGCGGTGCAGGTAGTCTCAACCACTGACAGGGCGGCAGTTACAGAGCTTCTGAAGAGGGAAGAGGAAATAGATGTCATAATCCCAAGGGGAGGTGAAGGCCTTATCCGTTTTGTGGCCGAGCATTCCCGCATCCCTGTGCTGAAGCACTACAAGGGCGTGTGTCATGTATATGTTGACAAGTGGGCCGACCTGAATATGGCCAAAGAGGTCTGTTTTAATTCCAAGGTGCAGAGGCCCGGGGTCTGTAATGCCATGGAAGGTATGCTTGTACACAGAGATATTGCAGATGAGTTTTTGCCCTTAATGGCTGAGTCATTCAAGCATGCCGGTGTGGAACTCAGGGGGTGTGAGCGCACTTGCGGATTGGTACCTTTTGCCAAAGCAGCTACTGATGAGGACTGGGGAAAGGAGTTTTTGGACCTGGTTCTGGCTGTAAAGGTGGTTGCCGGCATGGATGAGGCCATGGACTATATTGCCCGTTACGGTTCGAATCACACTGATGCCATAGTTACAAGGGATTACGCAAGGGCGAGAAGGTTTTTGTCAGAGGTGGATGCATCTCTGGTTATCGTCAATGCATCAACCCGCTTTAATGACGGTGGAGAGTTAGGCCTTGGAGCAGAGATAGGAATCAGCACATCCAAGCTGCATGCCTATGGCCCTATGGGGCTTGAGGAACTCACCACCACGAAATTCATTGCCTTTGGTGATGGCCAGATAAGGAGCTAGTGTGCGCATAGGTCTGTTAGGAGGCACGCTGGACCCTGTCCACTTTGGCCATCTCAGGTCGGCTGAGGAGATCAGGGAGGCCCTGGAACTGGATGAAATCTGGTTTATGCCTGCTGCCCTGCCGCCACATAAGGAATCATCAACCCTTACGTCTTTTGCCCACCGTCTTGCCATGGTGGAGCTGGCAGTAACTTCTACCGACCATTTCAAGGCTACAGCAATTGAAGATGAACGTCCCGGGCCGTCCTATTCCATTGATACGTTAAAGGAGTTTGGAGAAAGATATAAAGATGAGGCGGAGTTTTTCTTTATTCTTGGGAGTGATGCTTTTCTCGATATTGAGACATGGAAGGACTGTGGCAGCCTCACGGACCTTGGTTCTCTGGTAATAATGAGACGGGGTCATGAAGACTCGTCAGGGTTGAAGCAGGTCATATCCCGGGCCTTTCCAAATCATAGTATCCAGGAGGAAAAGGATATTTTTATTGCCCATGATAAATGTGCTATCTACCTTTATTCAGTAACTCACCTTGCCATATCAGGGACTGATATACGGCGTAGGGCAAGAGCAGGTCTTTCTGTGCGTTTTCTCGTCCCTGAAGAAGTCAGGAAATATATGGAAAAAAATAGCTTGTATGCTGAGTCGACAGGCGACCCTTCACCATCTTTAGAGAATAAAGAATCCAAAGTCGCATCTTTAGATGAACCAGCTCAACAAATAGTTTCTGAAATCCTGGAAAACCAGGGGGAACAGGTTGTAATACTGGACATGAGAGGTCTTTCTTCCCTTGCTGATTTTTTCATAATCTCCCATGGGCGATCCACCCGGCATGTCCAGGGCATTGCAAACAAGATGCGCAAGAACCTTCGCAAGAAGGGGATCAAGTGCAGGGGAGTTGAAGGGGAACAAGAGGGTAAGTGGATATTGATGGACTATGGAGACGTTATTGTACATCTGTTTTACGAACCCATAAGGGACTTTTACGACCTTGAAGGACTGTGGAGCGAGGTTCCGAGAATAATCCCATGATTCCGCTGAAATCAGCTCAAAGCTCAAAGCTCAAAGGTCAAAGGTCAAAGAGCTATCGCAATCAACCCCTTTCAGCTTTCAGCTCTTATGCAACGCAGCAGATGGGGCATTTTGAGCGGAATCATATTTCAGGAGATTTTGCGGTATAATCATCCTATATGAAAGATCCGATCTGTGAGTTCAAAGCCGTCAGCAAGGACTATTCTGTACGGCATAGCTTTTTTGCCTCAGGTTCATACAGGATCAAGGCTTTGGACGTGGTTAATCTATCTGTTAAAGAAGGTGAGATCTTAGGACTTGTGGGAGAAAGCGGCTGTGGTAAATCCACACTGGCTAAGATAGCCTTGGGCCTTGAACCTCCTACGAGCGGGCAGGTTTTCTTTTCCGGATATGACATTGCTGATTTTGATAAAACCAGGCTGCAAAATTTTCGGCGGCAGGCACAGATGGTTTTCCAGGATCCCTTTTCTTCCTTAAATCCCAAAAAGACGGTCTTTAAGATCCTGAGCGAACCTTTGAAAATACACAGGCTGTGCCACAAAAACCATTATAAAGAGCGGGTGACAAGACTGCTGAAAGAAGTCGGCCTGGACGAACAGATCCTGAGCCGCTATCCGCATGAGTTCAGCGGAGGCCAGCGTCAGCGTATTGGTTTGGCCCGGGCCCTTGCCACAACTCCGAAGATGATAGTTGCAGATGAGCCGACATCTGCTCTCGATGTCTCTATACAGGCCCAGATTATCAATCTGCTCCTTGACCTCCAGGAAAGACATAAACTCTCTTTCCTGTTTATCTCTCATGATCTTCCTGTAATACAGTTTGTAAGCCATCGTGTAGCTGTTTTGTATAAAGGTCAGCTTATGGAATTGATGCCCAAAAATGCATTTCTGCAATCACCAAATCACCAGATCGCCAAATCACCAAATTCTTTAATTCCTCAATTCCTCAATTCCTCAATTCCTCAATCATCTAACCACCACCATCCTTATACATCGCTTCTCCTGAGTGCTGTTCCTGTGCCGGATCCAAAGATGGGCGTGGAGGTAAAAAAAAAGGATCATGGATTAACATATAATTATAAAAATGATAGATATCAAAAGGGATGCGCATTTGCCCCCCGGTGCAGTCTGGCTACAGACAGGTGCAGCGCAGAACGACCTTTCTGGACGGAAGTTGCTAAGGATCATTTTATAGCGTGTCACTATATAACCTGAATTGAGCGATTAGCTGTTAGCTATTAGGTAAAAACTTTGTATCAAAACGGACTGTTAAGCTAACGGCTAATAGCTAACGGCTAATAGCTCAAATTAGATATAAATAAAACAGGAGTAACCAAGTCAAAATGGACATAGAAGATACTATTACAAATCTGCTTGAGATAGATGATGACCAGGAGCCTATAGAAATACCTGAAGTGCTCCCTCTGATGCCGGTAAGGGACGTGATAGTCTTTCCTTCAATGATTATTCCCCTTTTTATTGGGAGAGAAGCCTCTGTGGCCGCAATAAACGAGGCCCTGGCCTCTGACAGGATGATTTTTCTGGTTACACAGAAGGACGCCTCAGAAGAGAATCCATCCAAGGATGGATTATATAAGACCGGCGTTGTGGCCATGATAATGAGGACCCTTCAGCTTCCTGACGGGCGTCTCAAAGTCCTTGGTCAGGCCCTTGTAAAAGGGACTATTCAGGAGTTCCTGCAGGACAAACCTTGCTTTAGAGTCCGCATAGAGACTGTCAAGGAAGAAGAGCCTGCCGAGATATCCGTAGAGGTAGAGGCCCTTATTCGAAATGTAAGAGATCAGGCAGAAAAACTGTTTAACCTTAAAGGTGTCTTTACTCCTGAGATGGGAGCCATATTAAATGGTGTTGAGGAACCAGGCAGGCTGGCGGATATCGTGGCATCCAATCTTAACTTGAAATCCGCTGAGGCACAGCGTTTGCTCGAAATGGCAGATCCCTTGGCGCGTTTAAAGGAAGTAAATAACTTGCTTGCAAGGGAGCTTGAGGTCTCCACCGTGCAGGCCAAAATTCAGTCCGAGGCCAAGGGGGAAATGACCAAGACCCAGAGAGAGTATTTTCTCCGGGAGCAGTTGATGGCCATAAGACGTGAGTTAGGCGAAATCGACGAAAAATCTGAAGAATTGGCAGAACTGAGAAAAAAGGTCCGCAAGGCCAAGATGCCTAAGGAGGCTGAGAAGGAAACCCTTAAACAAATCCAGAGGCTTGAGTCTATGCACCCCGAAGCCTCTGAGGCGTCTATGGTGAGGACATACATCGACTGGCTGGTCGAGGTCCCATGGTCAAAGAGCACAAAGGACAAACTGGACGTGCGCAGGGCACAGAAGATTCTGGATGAGGATCACTATGACCTGGAAAAGGTTAAGGAGCGCATAGTTGAATACATCGCTGTTCGGAAGCTTAACCCTTCGGCAAAGGGGCCGATTCTGTGCTTTATAGGTCCGCCAGGGGTTGGTAAGACATCTCTGGGCCGTTCTGTAGCCCGAACCATTGGGAAAAAGTTTATCAGGATATCTCTGGGCGGTGTCAGGGATGAGGCGGAGATTCGAGGTCACCGCAGGACATATATCGGCGCCCTGCCGGGAAGAATCATCCAGGGACTTAAAAGGGCCGGGAGTAACAATCCTGTGTTCATGATGGATGAGGTGGACAAAATCGGGGCTGACTTTCGAGGGGACCCGGCTGCTGCCCTTCTAGAGGTCCTCGACCCTGAGCAGAACAATACATTCACTGATCATTACCTGGATTTGCCCTTTGATCTTTCAAAAGTAATGTTTATCCTTACTGCCAATGCATCTGATACCATTCCATCCGCCCTTTTTGATCGACTGGAGGTGATCCAGCTATCCGGCTATACCAGTGAAGAGAAAAAGGCCATTGCAAAGAAATACCTGATACCCAGACAGCTCAAGGAACACGGGCTTTCGGAAAAGGTCCTGAAGATCTCAGATACCACCCTCATAAGGATAATTTCAGATTATACCCAGGAGGCAGGACTTCGGGAACTTGAGAGGCAGATCGGCGCAATTTGCAGAAAGACGGCAAGACGGATTGCCGAGGGAGAGAAGGGGACTTTTAAAATCACCAGTGCCAACATTAAACACTATCTTGGTATCCAGAAGTATGAGACGGATCTGGAACAGGAAGAGAGCCAGGTAGGGGTTGTAACAGGGCTTGCATGGACTCCTTTTGGAGGAGAGATCCTTCGAGTTGAGGCCAGCATCATGAAGGGAAGTGGGAAACTTACCCTGACAGGACTTATGGGCGAGGTCATGAAGGAGTCGGCCCAGGCTGCCTTGAGTTACGCAAGGTCCAGGGCCGAAGAGCTTGGCATTGACCCGGATATTTTTGAGGAAAAGGATATACACATCCATGTACCGGCCGGGGCCATACCCAAGGACGGGCCTTCCGCGGGCATAACCCTTACCACAGCTCTTGTCTCTGCCCTGGTGCATAAGCCGGTCAATAAGGATGTGGTCATGACAGGGGAGATAACCTTGCGTGGCCGGATCCTTTCTATCGGAGGGATTAAGGAAAAGGCCCTGGCAGCACTGAGGGCCGGCATCTACACTGTTATAATTCCCGAGCAGAACCTGATGGATCTGGAAGAGATACCTGCAAATATCCGCAGACAGCTTGATTTCAAACCGGTGCGTCACATGGACGAGGTGCTGGATATTGCCATCGGTCCCCGGCCTTGGGCGGATGAGGAAGGACACGATGCGCTTAAGGATTAATCGCGATCGCTTGGCTGACACCTTCAGACAACTTGTCTCGATTGACAGTCCTTCAAGAGAAGAAGGGGCTGTTGCAGACCGGATCAAGAAGACCCTGAAAGAAGAAGTGGGAGCGGAGGTAATAGAAGATCAATCACGTGGTCAGACAGGCTCTGAGAGCGGCAACATCATTGCCCGCATCCCAGGGACGGAAAAGGTGGTCCCGCTTTTTTTCAATGCCCACCTGGACACCGTGGAACCTGGAAGAGGGATCAAGATCATTTTTAAGGACGGTATTTTTCAGAGTGATGGGACCACAGTCCTGGGTGCTGATGATAAGGCGGCTATAGCCATACTTATTGAGGCGGCCAGGCTGTTAAAGGAACACAGGGTCTCTCATGGTCCTATTGAATTTCTATTTACCGTATGCGAGGAAATAGGCCTGCTGGGAGCCAAGTCACTGGACCCTGCTTTGCTTGAAGCCAGGGCTGGGTATGCTCTTGATTCAAGTGACCCGGAGGTTTTAATAAATCAAGCCCCTTGTGCCATTCGTTTCAAGGTCAGAGTTGTCGGCAAGGCCGCCCATGCGGGTCTCCATCCCGAGCTTGGAATAAATGCCATACAGGTTGCAGCCAGGGCCTTGGCAGAAGTACCACTGGGCCGTATTGATGAATATACTACTGCTAATGTCGGATTGATACACGGTGGCAAGGCCACCAACATAGTACCTGAAGAAGTGGAGCTGGAAGGCGAGGTCCGTAGCCACAATCCCGAGAAATTAAGGGAAGTCCAGGACCAGGTCCTTGGGACTTTTCACAGAATAGCCCTGGATTTTAAGCCAGGGGAAAACCAGGGCCGGGAAAATCCCGGATTACCCTTGATTAAGACAGAGGTTATTGACGACTATCCCCTGATGTCGGTCTCTGAAGAACATCCCCTGATTACCACTGCTGTGAAAGCGGCAAAGGGACTTGGAAGAAAGCTCAGACTGGAAATGACCGGAGGGGGAAGCGATGCCAACATCTTCAACGCCAAAGGTCTTGCTACAGTGGTTATGGGAATCGGCATGCAGAATGTCCATACCACCTCAGAGCATATCAGCCTGGATGACATGGTGGCTACCGCAGAATTGGTACTGGAGATAATAGGGCAGTGGGGAATGACTGACCATAAGCGCTAAGTTGTTTTTGCATTGGATAAACTGCTGAAAAGATGTTCGACGTTCATCTTTAGTTGGTATTACAGGTTATTTTTTTTGATCCCTAAACTCCTGTCTGCACTTATCGCTGCAGAAGTAATAGGTCTTTCCTTGCCAATTAAGGGATAAAGCATCCCTTTTAGGGCAATAGATGCCGCATACCGGATCCTGTACCAGTTCATCTGTTATGGGGGGTGGTTGCTCACCGGCCTGTTTTGAACCGGTTTTCAAAACCTTTCGCAATTTGAGGCCTTTCAAAAAGCCCCTTATGATATAACAGAGTGCCAGGAAGATGGCGAAGAACAAGATAAAGCGTACCATGGGCTAGTAGCCTTCCCGTGTTTCTTTGTGGTTTAATTGTCTGACTTCCGGGCTGTCTTCAGGAAGTTCGGCCAGAAGCTCCGAAACGGTTTTACTCCATGGTGCAAGCAAGAGATCCGGGGTAAGCTCAGCCCACGGGGCCAATACGAACCGCCTGGTGGAAAGACGCGGATGGGGAACTTGAATTTGGTGATTTGGTGATTTGGTGATTTGGTGATTGGACGTCTGGATGCGCACTCCTTCCATGAAGAGCAGATCCAGGTCAATGGGCCTGTCTTCTGTTCCCAAGCGGTCTCGACCCATGGCCTTTTCAATCGCCAGCAGGTTGGAAAGCAAGTCTTCCGGGCCAAGGGCTGTAATTATTTCCGCCACGGCATTTATAAACCATTGAGATGTATTTATGTCCACAGGCTCGGTCTCATACCATTGTGAGCAGCGTAACACCTCTATTTCAGGATGGGTGGACAAAAGACCAAGGGCCTTAATACAGTTTTCAATCCTATCCCCAAGATTGGCTCCCAGACCAATGTAGGCTCTTTTCTCCAATTTCATTAAAGAATTTTCCTAAGCCTTTTGACAACTTCTCCCATACGTTCCTTTGACACGGTTAATGCCATGCGCACATAACCCTCGCCGGAATCACCAAAGCCGTTTCCAGGAGTGCATACTATCCCGGCCTTTTCAAGGAGTAATGTGCTGAAATCCTGAGATGTATAACCCTGAGGCACCGGAGTCCAGATATAAAACGTGGCTTTGGAAAAAGGGGTGTCAAGGCCCAGGTCTCGAAGGCCTGTGACCAGTATGTCCCTGCGCTCGGAATATATTTCCTGCATTTCACGGACACAGGATTGGTCACTTTCAAGGGCTGCAATGCCGGCCTCTTGAATGGCCTCAAATTGCCCGGAGTCTACATTGGACTTTACCTGTGTCAGCGCACCGATCAGGTCCGGGTTTCCCACGGCAAATCCTATGCGCCAGCCAGTCATGTTGTAGGTCTTTGACAGTGAATGAAATTCCAGTCCTATGTCCCTGGCACCTGGGGTGTCGAGAAAGCTAGGGGCAATGTATCCGTCGTATGTCATTTCGCTGTAAGCATTGTCGTGACAAACGATAAGGTTGTTTTGCTTTGCGAAGTCCACAACCCTGGCAAAGAACTCCGGCGGGGCCACCGCAGCAGTGGGATTATTCGGATAATTGATCCACAGGATTTTTGCCCTTTTCAGGATATCGCCCGGTATTGAATCAAGATTTGGCAGAAAGTCGTTTTCAGCAATTAACGGCAGATAGTAGGTCTCACCGCCCGCAAATAATGTGCCGATATTATAAACAGGATACCCCGGTGTGGGGACCAGCACTACATCACCGGGATCTACAAAGGCGAGAGGAAAATGCGCTATTGCCTCCTTTGATCCTATAAGGGCGGCTACCTCGTTGACAGGATCAAAGGACAGGTCAAACCGCTTTTTGTACCAGCCGGCTGCTGCTTTCCGGAAGGCAAGCATACCGGAAGATGAGGGATAACTGTGATACTGCGCCTTCTGAATAGCAGCTATCATCCGCTCCACAATAAACTTGGGTGTGGGAAGATCCGGATCACCGATTCCCAAATCAATAACATCTACACCTTTTTTCAGGGCCTTGGCCTTCATTCGGTCGAGCTCTACGAAAAGATATGGTGGGAGCTGCTGCAATCTATCAGATTTTGTAAAAACCATGGAGAAGACCTCAATTCGTCATTTTTTGAGGAAAAAGGTTACTTCCTTTTTAAATTCAAAATTTAGAATTTAGAATTCAAAATTGTGTCTGAACGGCCTTTTCGTGCAGACACTGATTACTTGAGCCCCAACACATCTTGCATATCATAAAACCCGGCGGGCTGTTCGACGATCCAGAGGGCCGCTCTCACTGCTCCTTTTGCAAAGGTGTCCCGGCTTGATGCCTTATGAACGATCTCAATACGTTCACCTATGCCGCCGAAAAGCACTGTGTGTTCGCCGACTATGTCTCCGGCTCGAAGGGTCTGGATGCCAATTTCCTTTTTGCTCCGCTCACCGATGAACCCATGCCTTTCAAATAAACCTACCTCGTTGAAATCCCTGCCGAGGGAAGCGGCAATGACCTTGCCTAACTGGAGGGCCGTACCGCTTGGGGCATC
>JAUWHV010000141.1 GCA_030605675.1 Deltaproteobacteria bacterium
ACGGCCTTTGTCCCCGTTCTGAAGCCTTTCGGCTTACAGAACAGGGATTGAATTAAAACCAGAAAAAGCGGACAGTTTATTTGTTACAAAACCGGACAATTCTATTTGTTGACAACACTCTTATCATTGTATGACATAATATTATGTGACAAACTTGTGTAACCGTTCACGGGTTCAAAGGTTCAGGGTTCATGGAAAATCTAAGCCTTTGATTCGTGAGTTCTGATGTCATAGCCCCCCTAAATTTGAGGATATTGAGGCATTGTGATATGAAATTGAAGAATTTGATTCCGAGACAACCCAGGAGTTTGTTTGTTTTCTTAGGCATGTATATTTTAGATTCCATAATGTAACCCTGAACCCTTGAACCCTGAACCTGTAAACGTCTACTTTTTTCTCCTTGGTTATCTGCAGAGAGGATTCTTAAAATGACACCAATCTTGACATTCATCGGCTGGCACAATTCCGGTAAAACTACTGTAATCAGAGAAGTGGTGCGAAGACTGCGCGACAGGGGATATAAAATAGCTGTGATTAAATCAACTAAGCATAAAGGGCTAAATCTTGATTCCCCTGGTTCGGACTCTTATTTGTATGGAAAAGATGGCATAGAATCCGTAGCCTTAATATGCCCTGATGAGCTGATACTGTTTCAAGAAAATACCGGAGAGAATCTGAAACACCTGGCCTTTCGACTTTTTCCTGATGCTGATCTGGTGATTGGCGAAGGGTTCAAGCACGCATCAGGGATACCGAAGATCGAGGTCACCAGGGCTGACGCATCTAAAGAACCACTTCGCGAGTCGGTTTCCGATGTAAGGGCTGTGGTGTCGGATTATGAAATATCATTTGATAAGGTTTATAAAATCAGCCGGATTGCAGAACTCACAGACTTTATAGAAAACAGCTTTTTGAACGATAAGAAAGATGATGTGTGCCTGTTCGTAGATGGTCGTGAGATCTCTTTAAATAGCTTTGTCCGCAACTCACTAAAGGGTATAGTCTTCGGCTTTATTAACTGCCTGAAATTTACCCGGGGCGCACAAAAACTGGAGATCCGCATAAAAGGACCCGGCTAAAAACCAAATTTGATTCCGCTGAGAAAACCCAATCTGCGGCGTTGCAAAAGAGCTGAAAGCCTGAAGCTGAAAGCTGAAAGGGGCTGATTACGATAGCTTTGAGCTTTGACCCTTGAGTTTTGACCTAATTTCCGCGCCTTGCATCTCGGGCTTTTTGAGCGGAATCATGTTTCAGACTTTTTGCAGTGTAATCAAAGTTTATTTAAAGTACGTTTCAGGGAGCCAGGACATATTTTGATTACACAGCAAAAACCCTTGGGGTGCATAAGATGCAGGACAACGGATGGCATCAACAACCAAACAGGAATACTGAGCCCCTGACAATTCGACCTTTTTCAGATTTGGGACAATTGATCTCAAAGGCGAAAAAGCATGCACTTTTAACAAAGGAAAATTCTTCAGCCAATAACAGACGTACAAACTGTCCGGAGAAGGAACCCTCATTGCCGGAGCTGACTCATGAATATCAAGAAATAGAACTCTTCCTCAAGGCCACAACAGACGTAAAACCGCTGGACTCGATCAAAACCAAAGAGGCCTCAAATCCATCCCCAAAGAAATCCGCCCTTATGCATGAGGATGAACAAACCTTGATATTCAAGGAGCTTAAGGCCCTTGTTGACGGCACAAAGCCTTTGCCTGTTCATCACACTCCTGAATATGTGGAATGGACCTGGACCGGTGATAATCCTGAACTTACGAGCAGACTTCACAAAGGTGCCTTTGCAGTTCAGGCCTATTGTGAATTGCATGGCATGGACTCAGTCGCGGCCCTTTCAGCATGTGAGGATTTTCTTGCCCAGGCCCTTTTAGAGAACAAGAGATGCGTTGCCTTTGTTCACGGAAGGGGACTATCATCCCCAAGGGAACCTGTCCTTAAGGGAGTCGTGATAAAATGGCTCACCAGCGGGCCTTACAGGCGCTTTATTCTGTCCTTCAGCAGTGCGCCCATCTGGGATGGCGGTGCAGGCGTTACCTATGTGCTTCTGAGGAAACGTCCGGCAAAGCGCAGACGCAAAAAAACAGGCAGGAAGGTATGGTGATGTCTCGTAGGCACAACCCACACGGATTCTTCGTTGTGGTGGAGGGTATCGACGGCACAGGTAAGACCACGCTGGCCCGCAATATATACCTCCGTCTTAAAAACAAAGGATTTCCTGCCATCTTCACCTTTGAGCCCACAGACGGTCCTTGGGGAAAGAAGTTGCGCCGGAGTTTTTCCGCGCCCGGGCGGCTGACACCGCAGGAAGAGTTGGAACTCTTCCTCAAAGACAGAAAAGAGCATGTGGAAAAGATTATCCGCCCGTCTCTCGAGCAGGAAAAAATCGTTGTCTGCGACCGCTACTACTTTTCTACAATGGCATATCAGGGAGCTAGAGGTCTTGATCCGGAAGCAATCAGAAAAACAAATGAGACATTTGCGCCGATTCCTGACCTTGTACTCCTGCTGGAACTTGATCCGGAAGCAGCAATTAAGCGGATAAGGGAAAGCCGTGGCGAGGTACCTGACAATTTCGAACAGCTTGAATATCTGAAAAAAGTGGCCGGCATTTTCAAGAGCCTCTCCGACCCCTTTGTAGCACGTATTGATGCCGGCCTTCCACCGGAGAAATTACTGAACTCAGCGTGGGACAGGATGTCGGATTTGAAATTAGAAATTAGAAATTAGAAATTTGGGAAAGATAAAACGAGTTGGCATCCTTCATTCACCAGTTTACACTTTTTTGAAAAAGCGTGTATTATCGAATTGGATGCTGATGTCGAAACATGAAATTAGAAATTGGGGAAAACACAAAGATGTAGATGCATTACCTAATTTCCAATTTCAATGTTCCGTGAACGCTTACGAAAAAAGACTGACTACGCATAGCAAGTGTCTCCCAGTCCTTTAGCCCTGCTGCTTTTCCCTTTCGGGCTCGGAATTGCTGCTGCCCACACTGGATATCCGGAGTTGTCCGGCTGGTTTCTGTGCATCATTGGCACATTCGGATCCGGATTGCTCCTGTTTGGTGCATGCTCAAAAGGTGCATCCAGGGGGATTTTAAAAGTCCGGGGCCTTTTACCCTGGATCGGGGCAGCCCTGGTACTTTTTGCCATGGGCTTTTGGCATCTGGATTTGTCCTGCAGGTCCCTGGAGGACAGATCCCGGGATCTCCTCAGCCTTGCAAACACACCGGGAAAACACATAATCACCGGCCAGGTGATACGTGCCCCACTCCCTGCAAATGATGGAGTGAGGCTCTTGGTAGCTGCTTATGAAAGTCACACCCCTTCAGGCGATCTTTCTGTCTCAGGCATCATGGGCCTCACGGTACTGGGAATACGTGCCCAGGACGTCTCGCCGGGAGACTGGATACGTTTTGCTGCAAGCCTTCGCCCTGTAAGAAATTTCAAGACGCCAGGGGCCTTTGATCAGGAGAACTGGTGGGCCATAAGGGGGGTGATGGTAAAGGGTTTTGTAAATCATCCCCTCAGGTTTTCCCAAGTTGGGCACAGCCAAAGTTCAAGTGACATGTCTTTGCCCCGGTACTGGTTGGAATCAGGACGAAGAGCAATCATGCTGGGCATAGATCGCTGTCTTGAAGGACCCGCCAGGGGTATTGCCATGGCCCTGTTACTTGGCGAGAGGGCATGGTTATCCAATAATCTCAAGGAGGCGTTTGCCAGGGCCGGAATCGGCCACCTGCTGGCTGTATCAGGCATACACATGGCCTTGGCCGCCCTGTTAATCGGAGGCCTTGCAAGGGCCTTACTTCTCAGGTCAGAGTGGATTACGCTCCGGTTCCCTGTGAAAAAACTTGCCACATCCCTGGCACTGATAGGGGTGGTGACTTATGCGGGTCTGGCCGGTTTTTCGCCTTCTGCCGTGCGGGCAATGGTAATGATCCTTGCATTTGGTATGGCCTTTCTGATTGACAGACCACAGACGCCTCTGAATTCCCTTGCCTTGGCAGCATGGGCTTTGCTCATCTTTAATCCCATGTACCTTTTGGGCATATCTTTTCAGCTCTCCTTTGCGGCAGTCTTTTTTCTGATCATATTTTCTTCATACCTGAGATCAGTGCCGGAAGAGAAAAAACAGGATGGTCAAAAAACTTTTTGGATCTATATAAAAGGCTTTATCCTGGTAACCCTGATTGCAACACTTGCCACGGCACCTTTTGTGACATGGCACTTTCAGCGGGTATGCCTTGTGGGATTACTGACCAACCTTTTGGTAGTGCCGGTGACAAGTTTTGTCATTCTCCCTGGTTTGTTGTTCGGAACGATCCTGCTGCCCTTCTTTCCGGAATTGACATCAGGCCTATGGCAAGGGGTGGGCTGGTTTTTGAATTATCTGGTTATTTTCATAAATTTTGTTTCAGGGTGGAGTTGGTCTGCTGTATGGGTCCCAAGGCCGAGTATTTTACAGGTATCTCTGTTCTATCTCTTTCTGGGATCTCTTGCCCTGATGAAGCAATGGAGGATTTCCAGGGCCTTGGCCGTAATGTTCTTTGCTCTCCTTTTGTCAGCTTCTGCATATAGGGAGTGGGACCTTTCCCATCAGGACAGCTTGAGACTTCACGTGCTGGATGTCGGCCAGGGGACATCACAGGTAGTGGAGTTACCGAAAGGGAAGCTCATGGTAATGGATGGGGGAGGTCTGAGAAGCCCGTATTTTGATGTAGGAGAAAGGATAGTTGCGCCGTTTATCAGACACCTTGGCTACAGGAAAATAGACGTTATCGTATTGTCTCACCCCGAGCAGGATCACATGGGCGGTCTTGTCGCCCTTGTGAGGCAGTTTTCAGTGGGAGAGCTCTGGACCAATGAAGATATTTCAAAAAATCTTTCCTGGAAGCAACTACTTGAGGCCTGTGCTCAGCGCGGGGTCAGGCACAGGGTATGGCGAGAAGGCGGGACGGAGTATGTAGGAGACGTTATGGTAAAGATCTGGCCTTCCACAGGGTGCGAGGGCGCCCGTGGCAAAAATGGCAGATCCCTGGTGGTTGAATTGGACTATGGAAAGCGCTCGATACTCCTTACAGGGGATATAGGCAAGACCAGGGAGCAATGCCTGTTGAAAGAAGGACTTGGGCCCGTGGATGTATTAGTGGTACCGCATCACGGCAGCAAAACATCCAGCAGTAGTGAATTCATTGGGCGAATTCGGCCTGAAATAGCGATTGTGCCCGTGGGATGGAGGAACAGTTTGAAACTTCCAAACCCTCAGGTCCTGGAAAGATACAGGAATGCCGGAAGTAATCTCCTGAGGACTGATCTGGACGGGACGGTTTGTGTGGAAACAAATGGTGATGAGATTTCGGTTGATACTTACGAGGCTCATAATTTGTAAATTTTGGTCGGCATCCTTCACGACAAGTCAAAAGTAGTTTACACTTTGTTATGTTGGAAATTGGAAATTGGAAACTGGAAATTAGGTAATGCATCTACATCTTTGTGTTTTCCCCAATTTCAAATTTCCAGTTTCGACATCGGCAATAAATTGACAGAGATAAAAGCAAACAAGGATTCAGGGCTCAAAACCGCACGACGGAGGGCAGCCTTTTCTGTGGGGCTTAATCTTTTGCTCGCTGTGGTAAAAGGCCTGGCAGGGGTTTTTGCAAACAGCACGGCCCTGATTAGTGATGCCATACACTCTGCCACGGACGTACTCGCTTCCGGGGCAGCGTATGTCGGCCTCTGGGTGGCCGGGAAGCGCCATCCCTCATTTCCTTACGGTCTTTACAAGGCGGAGACAGTGGCTACACTGGTGATCTCTATGGCTGTGCTGTTGGCAGCCTATGAGATTGGGCGAAATGCAATATTCGGCCCTGACAGAATCCCGGATGTCTCTCTGGCCCTTCCGGTTGCTGCAGGTTCTCTGGTGGTATCGTGGCTGTTTGGTTTTTTCCAACTCCGTGCCGGTAGAAGGCTAAACTCTCCCGCCCTGATTGCGGACGCCAGGGATTATCTGGCAGACAGTCTTTCTACAGGAGTGGTCCTTCTAGGTCTGATAGGTTCCCATTTTGGATATGCTCTGGATAGATGGGCAGCAGCCATTGTGTCTATTTTTGTCTTCAGGTCTGGTGGACAGCTTTTGATAATGGCATTGAAGGACCTTTTAGACGCCTCAATAGACAGGGACACAGAGCGGGCCATCATAAAGCTGGTGGAGTCCCATCCACTGATTTCAAAAGTTGAGCGCTGTCTCAGCAGGACTGCCGGCGGGCGTTTTATTGTGGATCTTGACGTGGTTCTCAGGACCAAGTCGCATGAGATTGCCGACCGGGTATCAGACCGCCTGGAAGAGGACATATTGAGTCAGTTTCCAAGGGTGGTTATGTCAAGAATAAGGCCCCATTACGGCCAGTCCCCCATTTTACATTCTGTTATGCCGGTTACCAGTCCGGAAGGAAAGATGGCTGAAAATATCGTCAGGGCTCCATGGTTCCTGATCGAGACAAGTGAACGAGAGACAGGAAAGGTCCTGGAACGGAAATTTATAGAAAATCCATACTGGCGTGAAGAACGCAAGCGCGGATATCTGGTAGGGAAATGGTTACTCTCCCTTAAGCCGGATCAGATAACAGTGGCCAGCAAGCGTGAGGGTACGGCTATAGCCCTTTTGAAAGAGGCCGGGGTCGAGATAATCAGACCTTTAGGACCCGTAAAGGAATAACTCCTCGGTTTCGCATCTCATCTTCAGGCCATCTTTGATCGATTTTCAATCGCAAAATCCTCAACATAACACTGCTATGCCTGCGGTTTTGCTCAATCAAATCGACCAAATCCGACCTAAATCTGAGCGCGAATTCCAATGACTTATTCTTTTACGGGTCCTAAGGACCATTTAACACGCTTCATATTATAATGGGAATTCAAACCACAGTTGAATTTTTTCTTCATTGTCTTAGTGTGAACCTATGAGCATGAAAGCAAGATATATAGTCGGAATCGATCTCGGGACTACCAACTCTGCCGTGGGCTACGTGGATCTCCATGATGCAAGTCCAGGCTCCATCAATATACTCACCTTTGACGTACCACAGATTGTAGGCCAGGGTCGAGTGGCCGGAAGGCCGACTTTGCCGTCATTCCTTTACCTGTCAGGGGAATATGATCTCCAGGCCGGGGCAACGTCCCTTCCCTGGGACCCTGAGAGGACCTATGCGGTTGGCTCCTTTGCCAGGGATCAAGGGGGGCTTGTGCCCGGAAGGCTGGTCTCTTCAGCCAAGAGCTGGTTATGCCACGGGGGGGTGGACAGGGAGGCCCCTATTCTTCCGTGGGGCGCAGGGGTCGAGATAGACAAGGTTTCACCTGTTACCGCGTCATCCCGCTACCTTCAGCATATCAGAGAGGCCTGGGATCATAGCATGCCTGAGCCTCTGGAAGCGCAAATGGTGGTCTTGACTGTGCCGGCTTCCTTTGACGAGGTCGCGAGGGAACTTACTGTACGGGCAGCAAAGGAGGCGGGTCTGCCTACCGTGACTTTATTAGAGGAGCCTCTGGCTGCCTTTTATGCATGGCTCTCCTTCCATGAAAGGCAATGGAATACTTCTCTGCACCCGGGAGATCTCCTTCTGGTATGTGATGTCGGTGGTGGTACGACCGACTTTACCTTGATTTCCTGTGAGGGAGATACGGACACTCCCAAGCTTGAAAGGGTGGCAGTCGGGGACCACCTGCTTTTAGGCGGGGATAACATGGATCTTTCCCTGGCGGCCTTGGCGGAAAAGGCCCTTAGCCAGGAATTGGACACTGCCCGTTGGAATGCATTGTATCATCAGTGCAGGCAGGCAAAGGAGAGCCTTTTAGAAGATGGGGGGCCGGAAAAAGCCACACTCAGGCTTACAGGCCGTGGGCGATCCCTGATTGGCGGCACTATGATGACAGATCTTCACCGGGATCAGGTGAATGATGTCCTCATTGAAGGTTTTTTCCCCGAGGTGGGTCTTAAAGCAGGCGATTCCCTGGAAAGAGGCGAGACCGGTCTCAGGGAGATGGGGCTTCCCTATGTAAGCGATCCGGCCGTGACCAGGCATTTGGCCCGTTTTCTCTTAAGGCAGGGCGGAGGCCGGATGCCTACTGTGGTGCTCTTTAATGGGGGTGCACTCAAGCCCGGTTTGATACGAAATCGCCTAAAGGGGATATTGACATCCTGGTCCGGACGCCCTGTCAGGGTTTTAGACAGCAGGTCCCTTGACCTGGCGATATCCTGGGGTGCTACATATTACGGACTGGTTACACAGGGTCTCGGGCTTCGAGTGGGCGGAGGTATGGCAAGGTCCTACTTCGTGGGGGTGGCCATGGACGAGGAGGACCGGCCCCCTATGGGAGTCTGCCTGGTGGAGAGGGGGACAGAGGAGGGTAAAGATGTAGAGGTCTTAAAGACCTTTCGGGTCCGGACAAACAGGCCAGTGAAGTTTTCACTCTACAGCTCTACTACCCGTAAGGGAGATAAGGTGGGAGATCTGGTGCCGGTGGATTCCGAAGACCTTATCGAGCTTCCACCACTCCAGACAGTTTTACGTTACGGCAAGAAGGGACGTGATGTACAGATTCCTATCAGATTAGGGGCAAAGGTCACGGCCATAGGGACCCTGGAACTCTATTGCGAGTCCCAGGAAAGCCCACACAGGTGGCGTCTTCAGTTTCAGCTCAGGGATTCAGAAATAAATGGCGCAGATTTAACCTCTCAGGTTGAAGGAGTGCGGGTGGCCCCATCTGATGAACAGATGGAGCAAGAGCCGAAGGGGCTGTCCGAAGAAGACCTTAAGGCCCTGGAGGAGGCCAGGGAAGAGATCCGCAAGTGCTTTGTGCCGGATAAGGGAGACAAAGCCCTTGCACCATCACAACTCCCAAGGCGTCTGACAGAGTGCATGGGCATGGAGAAGGACTTGTGGTCACTTCCTCTGTTGCGTGCCCTGGGTGATGCATTACTGGACATAAAGGCCGGACGTGGAAGATCACCGCAACACGAGGCCAGATGGTATAACTTGACGGGCTTTTGTCTCCGTCCCGGGACCGGCGAGGTTACGGACCCGTGGCGAATCAAGAAGATATGGCCTTTTTATTTTGATGGCCTGGTTTTTTCAAAAGAGATGGAGCCAAGGCTTCAGTGGTGGATCTTCTGGCGGCGGGTTGCGGCAGGTCTGGGCTCCGGGCAGCAGACACAGATATTTTCTGCCATGTCCAGTGCTTTATTGCCTGTCCTGTCCAAGAGGCGCAAGCGGGCCAAAGTGAAGCCGATTAAAGTATCTCAGGAGGAGAAGCGTGAGATGTGGCTCTTTGCCGCCAACCTCGAACGACTTGAGATATCCGGTAAGACAGAGCTCGGTAGGGAACTTGTCGCAAATCTTGTTAAAAACCGGTCGTGGCAGGGTGCCTTGTGGGCACTTTCTCGCATAGGCTCAAGGCAACCGCTTTATGGACCTGCCAACAAGGTGGTGCCTCCCGGAGAGGTATCGTCCTGGCTGGAGGCCCTGAAAAAACAAGAATTAAAGCAACCACGCAAGCTCATTAATGCCGCGGTCTCCATGGCAAGGCTTACAGGAGACAGGACCAGGGACCTACAGACCGCTTTCCGCCAAGAGGTAATCACCTGGCTCCAGTTGTTAGGGGCCGGTGAGAAGAAACTGGAACCATTACGGAAAGCCGTTCCTCTTGCAGGAAAAGAGAAAAACCATGCCTTCGGGGAGAGTCTGCCGGAGGGCCTTATCCTGGAGCAGGTAGATGACAAGTGAGCGATTAGCCTTTAGCTATTAGCTATTAGCGGTTAGGTATTAGTTTAATGGTAACCGTTCACGGAACGGTGAAATTAGAAATTGGTTTCTTCATCTGATAACTCTTCTGCAAATTTGTAGACATCCAGCTCGTAAACTCGTTTCATCTTTTCCTAATTTCCAATTTCAAGCCGTTCATCTCTCCCCAATTTCTACTTTCCAATTTCAAGTTTCAAGCCGTGAACGGCTACTGATATCCTTTCTACCGGGTTAGGTTTTGCATAACCCTGAACGGTGAACCCTGAGCCTTTGAACCCGTGCTTTGTTTAGTTGCTTTCATGCGCCTTAATCGTCTTAACTAACAATCTTATAAGCTAAGATCATGCCAGTACGAACAGGCAAAGGATATCTTTAAATATTGCAGATACTTATCCACTGTAACACCGAGGATGTAAGACAAAATAGCCGTGAGAAATTGCTCCAAAATGGAGCACTATTGTTCCAAAATGGATCACTATTGTTCCAACCTGAATTGAGCGGTTAGCTAATAGCTAATAGCTAATTTTGTAATAGCAAAACATCCCGTAATCATTAAACGTAAC
>JAUWHV010000036.1 GCA_030605675.1 Deltaproteobacteria bacterium
GGGCACAACGCTCAATAAGTTGGGATATTATGCCTTGTTTTGCTTGATCTTTTATAGTCATAAGAGAACTCTAATGATGACGCAAAGGGTTTTCAAGATGCTTTTCATGAGTTATTAAGTTAGCCCTGAAGACTAATAACGACTTTATCCCCCTAGAACAGGATTGTCACTAACAGATCAATCAAACATCAAACAACACGACCTTCCCTCACACAATGTGGGGACTATCAGGATGTCTATGAAATACAGATCGCTCCGGGGGGTAATTTACCTGTCACTCCTTGCCTTTGTTGTCACAATTGCTCAGGCACTACTAATAATATTCAGGGGAGAGGCCTTCTGTGTTAATGAAGGATGTAGAATAGTAGAAGCCTTGACACTTATTCCACCTTTTTATTTCAATCTGTTAGGTGCTGCATATTTCTTTGCTATATTCTGTGTTGCCATAACAACAAAATACAGATCAGGGACAGAGCCCCTGCTCCGCATCGTGCTTCTTTCCGGTCTTGCAGCCGAGGGGATATTGCTGGGATACCAGATTTTTGTTGCCAACGTATTCTGTTCTTACTGCCTGCTTATCTTTCTTCTGGTGGTAATCCTGAACAGCTTGATGGGTTTGCGACAATTAACATTGGGATTAGTAACAATTGTGGCACAGTTGGTCATGTTTTCTCTGTTAAATTTTGATACTGTAAAAGACCCCCTGCGTGGACTCACCCTGGACAATGGGACATATGCTGTAAGGAGATGCTCAGACCCGGTTAAACAACTTTATCTAATCTTTTCGGAAGACTGCCCCCACTGCTACAAGGTCATAGGGGCGCTGGAAGGATGCACACGGTGCGAATTTCACTTTAATCCAATCAAAAAAATAAGTGCTGACCTGCTTCCGGGATTAAGCCCTAATGAAAATTTTTTACCTGAAATAAACACTGCTGCCCTGAAAATATTGGGCATTGACACTGTTCCGGTACTGATAGCCAAGGATCATGATGGATTGACCTTCATCCAGGGTGAACGGAATATCATAAGCTACATTCAGAACATCTGTTTCCGGGAAATGCCCTTGCTGAATGGAAATCTGAGAGATCCCTTCGAAACAGAAGGTGGCGCATGCTCCATAAGGTAACCGTTCACGGGATTACAACGCCCGTTTTACCGCACCACCGAACTGTAAGCGTTTACAGGGTGCTGCAGATGCGAGGCGTACGGGTACGCAGACGTACTCCCTGTACTTCAAGTGCCCGACAACAAAGCAGATGCGGTGTCATGTGAACGCTTACCTAAATTCTATGTCCCCCAACATGTAAATGTGCTCTCATGAAGAAGACTAGGCGAAGAGTCATCACTGCCCGCCGGCTTGCCGTTTCAGTCCTCCTGAAGTGGGAGGGCATCCCGCCGGTCAAACGCCCGCCTCTGGCGCAATTAACAGAGGATTTCCTCGAGAACACAGGTCCCTGGTCTGCCAGGGATAGAGCCCTTGTTCGTGAGTTGGTCTTTGGAGTGGTGAGATGGTTAGTGCTCCTGGACCGGCACATAGACTTCCAGCTTGTCTCCGGAAAGAAGAGACTTTCAAGCATAGTCCGGTCACATTTGAGAATTGGGGTTTTTCAGATCCTGTTTCTTGACCGCATCCCATTTTCAGCCGCAGTGAATGAGGCAGTTAAAGGTGTAAAGTCATCCAATAATGCCTGGGCCTCCGGTCTGGTGAATGCCGTTCTTCGTCGGGTGGCTGAAAGGCGAGAGTCCCTTGGGCCGGACATGGCCCGATGGTGTGAGGACACGATGGGCCTTGATGCAGTTGAAAGGCTTGCCATTGAGACGTCTCACCCGCTTTGGATGGTCAATAGATGGGTGGGGAGATACGGATTTGAAGAAGCACAGGCCGTCTGTAGAGCCAATAACATAAAGGCCCCGCTGACTCTCAGGGTTAATACCCTGACTGTTACAAGGGATGAGGTCCTAAAGGCCCTGGCAGGTCATGGAATAGATGCTGTTCCAGGTCGCTATGCGCCTGAGGCGGTAATGATTCGTGGTTATTCCGGGTCTCCTGTGGCAATCCCCGGTTTCAAGCAAGGGTGGTTTCAGGTACAGGACGAGGCGGCACAACTGGTCTCGTACTGTTTGGCCCCAATGCCCGGGGAAATCATACTCGATGCCTGCGCAGGGCCAGGGGGTAAGAAGACTCATATTGCACAGTTGATAGGAGATCAGGGAGTTGTCGAGGCCACAGACAGGAATGATGCCCGCCTGGAACTTCTAAAGGAAAACCAGGAAAGACTGGGGATAAAGTGCATTTCCTGTATTCCTTTTGAATCGTTTAATGCAAGACTTCCCGAGCTTGAGGGCAGATATCACAGTATCCTGGTAGACGCCCCCTGCTCAGGCCTTGGTGTCATAAGACGGCACCCTGACATCAAGTGGAATCGCACCCGGGCTTCGATGTCGGAATTGGCTTCTCAACAAAGGTCTTTGCTTAATGGCCTTGCCCCTTTAATCAGACCCGGAGGCACCATGGTCTATGCAACCTGCACCGTGGAGCCTGAGGAGACCAGGGAAGTAGTGGAGGATTTTCTTTCCGGCCATCCGGGATGGGGTCTTGTTGCGGCGGAAAAGGTGCTTCCCGCAGCAGCGAGGAGCCTGGTTGATAAGGATGGATTTCTCTTAACAGTTCCGGAATCCCAGGGACCTGATGGGTTCTTCGCGGCAATTTTGAGACACCAGACTATTGGGCATTAGGTGGATAGACTGAAGACTGAAGACTAATAGGGACGAAATTTAGGGCGTTTGAGCGTTGCGAGATGGTTGAAATACTTCAGCCTTCAACCTTCAGCCTTCAACCTGAATAGTTACCTATTTTTTCACCATCTCCATAGTCCTTTTAAACCCTTCCCTTGACCGTTCAATTACCTCGTCGTCCACGCAAAAGGCTATGCGAAAGTGTCCAGGTGCGCCAAAGCCCGTGCCTGGTACTGTCAGTATGCGCTCTTTCTGCAGCATGCGGACAAACTTCGTATCGTCAGGAATTGGAGTGCGGGGGAAGAAATAAAAGGCACCCTGGGGCACAGTGAATGCGTAGCCGGCCTCTTTTAAGATCTCTGTCAGACGGTCTCTACGCCTTTGGTATACTCCGATGTCTATGCTGGCATCGAGCATTTTTCCTACTACTCTCTGCATCAGGGCTGGTGCGTTAACAAAGCCCAAAATACGCTTTGCCAGGGTAAGGGCCGCCAATAAATCGGTCTTTTGGGATGCCTCCGGGTGGACTGCAACATAGCCTATACGTTCACCAGGAATGGAGAGGTCCTTGGAAAAAGAGGTGGTCACTATACTGTTCGGGTAAAATTTGAGGATCGGAGGGACAGTGGAGCCGGTGAAAACCAGCCTGCGATAGGGTTCATCTGAGATTAAAAATATGGGGTGGTTGAAATAATCACTTGCTCGCGCAAGCAGCTTTGCCAGGGCCTCAAGCTCTTTTGTGCTGTAAATTACTCCGGATGGGTTGTTGGGGGAGTTTAACAGCACTGCCTTTGTCCTATTATTTATGGCGTTTTCAATAGAGTGAATGTCAAGGGAAAAATCAGGTTTTGACTTCACCGGGACCAGCTTGCCATTGTGATTGTCAACATAAAAACCGTATTCTACAAAGTATGGCTTTGGTACGATTATCTCTTCATTTGGGTTTAAGAGGGACTTGAAAATGATGTTGAGCCCACCTGCTGCGCCACAGGTCATGATAATTTCTTCTGCGCCTAACTCCACATGGTGGTCTCTGCTTGCCTGTGCGGCAATCCTTGACCTCACATCGAGGAGACCGGCGTTTGGCATATATGAATGGACGCCCGGAGATCGGTCAGCCGCAACAGTCTCAAGTGTTTTTCGAAAAGATGCGGGTGGAGGAAGGTCAGGATTGCCAAGGCTGAAGTCACATACCTTGTCTGCGCCAAACCTGGCCTTAAGGCCTGCACCTTCCTCGAACATCTTCCGAATCCAGGAGGCACTTTCCATAAAGCCCAGCATCTTTTTGGCCACTGTACTGTTGGGTGACTGGCTCATTTTTTTGTCTTTTCCTTTGGTTTTATCTGTATTTACGAACAATTATTCAGGAGATTTTTTTCCCGGTCTCAGAAAGAATATAGTTTCCAATTCGGAAATGAGCAATTAATAATAGAGTCAAGTAAAAATAAGTTGTACAGATTGCGCCGTAATTTTGTTTGTTTTCAAGGCGCGCATAACGAGTTATGTAAGCTCGAAGATAAAAGCTCAAAGCTTAAAGCTCAAAGCTTAAAGCTCAAAGCTAAAAGCTAAAAGCTCAAAAGTCAAAGGTCAAAAAGCTATCGCAATCAATTCCTTTCAGCTTTCAGCTTCATGCTTTCAGCTTTCAGCTTTCAGCTTCATGCTTTCAGCTTCATGCTTTCAGCTTCATGCCTTAGCATATACAGGAGGTCTTTTTATAATGCATGATATGAAGATACAGATTGCGCCCTCGATATTGTCTGCAGATTTTGGCCGATTGGCTGAAGAAGTCCGGTCAGTAGAAATGGCTGGAGCAGACGTGATTCATGTGGACGTCATGGACGGTCATTTTGTCCCCAATATTACCATAGGACCTATGGTAGTAAAGGCCTTACGTTCGATAACGAAGTTGCCTCTGGACGTGCACCTTATGATCGAATTTCCTGATCGCTACATAGAAGCCTTTGCCCGGGCCGGCGCTTCCTGGCTTACTGTGCATGTTGAGGCCTGCACACACATCCACAGGACCATCAATGCCATAAAGGCCTATGGGATCAAGGCAGGGGCCGTGCTGAATCCTGCGACATCGCCATCGACTCTTGAATATATTCTGGCAGACCTGGATCTGGTACTTGTGATGAGTGTGAATCCAGGCTTTGGTGGTCAGCATTTTATTCCCTCGTCCCTTGATAAGATCAGGCATCTGCGAAAACTCCTGGCGAGTTTGGATCACTATGTGCCTATTGAAGTGGATGGGGGCGTGAATTCGCAGACTATAGAGGATGTTGTATCAGCGGGCGCTGATATCTGTGTGGCCGGATCGGCAATTTTCGGTGCTCGCGACTATGCGGCGACCATAGAAAAATTAAAGGAGCTTGGACAGAAAGGGCTTGATGGGCGCGGTGGCTCTGTTCTATGATTTTTTATCAGGAGTCAAAAAAACAGGGGAGCACTAGCTCCCCTGTTTTTTTCCTAGGTTTCGAGTATGTTAGCAGCCCTCGATAGCCTTTTTCTTTGTCTTGATGTTTACGGCTTCGCCAGCCTTAAGTTTGCATTTGCCGTCGAGCGTGATGGTTATCTTCCCTTCCTCGACCGATTCGACTGTGCCTTTGCATTTTGCCGCCATGCTGACGCCTGCCATGCTCAATGAGAAAAGAATAGCCAAGGCCACTGATGTAATTTTCTTGCGCATAATTCCCCCCTTGTTTAATTAAGTTGTTTCAAGTAAAAAGTTACTCTGAATAACAATGCAAGGTAATCGTTACCTTTTACCAATTCATGTTACTATACGAAAGTGTGGTCTTGTGTCAAGCCTTTTTGCGGGAGAGCTAATGCCGGCAATAGGTGGACATAAAAGTTTTCTGAAGTTGTGGCGCTGGATTTCCGATAAGTATTTTAAGAGCCTCTTGCAAGACTCAAAATATTATTCGAGCGCATAGGCAGGCGGAGAAATTGAAATAACGACATAGACATGTTTTTTGATCGTAATATTTAGGTAGTAAACAAAAGTCTTCAAGAACATGCAGGGTTAGGTAATGAGCGAATTAATGACAGCATTTTACGAAAGAGACCGGGATTATGTCTCTTACGGCATGAGTTTACCCCGGAGTCGTGGCCGATTCGGGCCCTTGTTGGATCTGGCAGTAAAGCTTAATTCTGCTTTTTTGATGGCACATGACCTTGATGAAATCCTTCAGGCCGTTCTGGTTGGAGTAACTGTTGGAGAGGGTCTGGGTTTTAACAGGGCATTTCTATTTCAACTGAATACTGAAAAAAAGTACCTGGAAGGCAAGTTGGCAATTGGCCCGGCAAGTCCTGAAGATGCCGGGCGGATATGGGCCGAAATATCTAAAAAGCAGCTTTCCCTTTTTGAAATCCTGGATGATGTTAAAGAGGCATTTTATAATGGGGTCCATCCGCTCAATCAACTTGTAAGACAGATAAAGGTCCCGCTTTCAGAAAAAGACCACATATTGGTAAGGGCAGTGAATGAGAGACGTGCCTTTTGGGTTGGAGGCAAGAGCGAAAACGGTTCTGTTGCTCCGGAGGATCTTGTGGAGATCCTGGGCGCTGGTGAGTTTGCTGTTGCCCCGCTTTTCGCTCAAGAAGATGCCTATGGCGTAATACTTGCCGACAATTTTGTTACCGGACGACCCATAGACCAGGGAGATGTTGATGCCCTTCAGCTCTTTGCAGGTCTTGCTTCCATAGCAGTAGGCAAAACACGTATGTGTGAGATGCTGGAGGAGAGGGTCCGGGCGCTGAGGACCCTGAATGAAGAAGTGGAGCGGAACAAGGACCAACTGGTTGAGGCGGAAAGGTATGCTGCCCTGGGGAGGATGGCTGACCAATTACTTCATGAAATACGAAATCCCCTTTCAACAATAGGGGGCATGGCCAAAATCCTTAAGAGAAAACTCAAGGACTCTGAATTAATTAATTATGCCGAGACCATGGTCAGAGAAAGTGAGCGTGTGGAAAAGACCCTGACTGCGATTTTCGATTTTGCTAAGGTCCCTGAGTTGAATCAGGAACTGGTTAGGGTTTGCGATCTGCTAAAGGCCTCTCTGGCCCTTCTACATTCAGAATTGGATAGACACAACATAGCATTGAATGTTGATTTTCCTGATCTTGAGCCGGTGCTTTTTCTTGACCGCATATACATCCAGCAGGCCTTTTTAAGCATACTTAAGAATGCTGTGGAGGCCATGCCGGAAGGCGGAACGCTGACGGTTTCAGTGTCCGTACCTGAAGGAAATGTTGAGATTCAGATAACAGATACAGGACTTGGAATGGCAAAGGGGCACCTGAACAAGGCAGATGAGCCTTTCTTTACCACTAAGACCCACGGGCTGGGCCTGGGTCTGAGCTTGGCAAAACGGGTAATTGAGTTACATGGCGGGTTTATGTGTCTGATCAGAAATAAGCTTGGGGGTACAAACGTAAGTATTACCCTTCCTGGTATGAGTGCTTAAGTCAGAGACTGCCATGAATATTTTTCCCGGTTTGGATTTCATAGATACACACGCTCATCTTGATATTCCACCCCTGTCCGAGGATCAGCCTGGGGCAATCAGCAGGGCGGAGAAGGCCGGGGTTTGTCAGATCATTACTATAGGGATAGATCTGGCGAGTTCAAAAAAGAGTCTTGAGCTGGCAGAGCAATTTCCTCAGGTTTATGCTGCAGTAGGCATTCATCCCCACGATGCAAAAGGGGTTTCAGATGAGGTATATAAAGAGCTTCTGGAGCTTGCCGTTATTCCGCATGTAGTTGCCTGGGGTGAAATAGGGCTTGATTTTGTCAAGGAGTATTCGCCCAGGGACATTCAGCGCAAGGTCTTTCGCCAACAGATCCAAATGGCCAAACAAGTTGATCTGCCTATTATAATTCATGACAGGGATGCACATGTAGAGACGGTTGAAATATTGAGAGAAGAGGCCGCTGGGACCTTAAGGGGCGTGATGCATTGCTTTTCCGGTGATGTAAAAGTGGCAAGGAAGGTCCTGGATTTGGGTTTTTTCATATCCGTAACCGGTATTGTCACTTTTCCCAAGGCAGAAGTCGTCAAAGAGGTTGTGCGCTATGTACCATTGGAGCGCCTGCTCATAGAGACCGACTCTCCGTTTTTGAGTCCGGTCCCATACCGCGGCAAGCCGAATGAGCCGGCCCGGGTCGTCCATGTCGCAGAGGAGATCGCCAGGATCAAAGAGGTGCCTTTAGAGGAGATTGCTCGATGTACAAGCGCCAATGCCCGGGACCTTTTCAGACTACCTGCGCCCTAGTTCTTGCGTCCGGTTCACCCAGAAGACAGCGACTTTTGTCCGGGCTGGGTCTGGATTTCGTAGTCCGGCCCAGTGAGTCTCAAGAAACAGTCCCAAGGCCCGGAGAGTCTCCACTGGAATATGCAAAATTGAATTCCAGGCTAAAGGCACTGGATGTTGCCCAAAGATATCCACATGCCGTGAGCCTGGGTGCAGATACCATTGTAGTGCTGGATGGGGAAATACTTGGAAAGCCCAGAGACGAAAACAACGCCTTTAATATGCTGAGCCGGCTGGTTGGACGATCACATGAAGTAATAACATCATGTTGTATGGTGTGGCCGGAAAAGCAGATCACGGTTGAGTTTTCAGCCAGCAGCCTTGTATGGCTGGCTGAACAGGACCCCGATGTCTTAAGGGCCTATGTGGCAACCGGAGAGCCCCTGGATAAGGCTGGAAGTTATGCTGTCCAGGGTGTCGGGGCATTTATGGTGGAGCGGATCGAAGGTTCGTATTCAAACGTAGTTGGACTTCCCGTAGATAAGGTAATCAAGTATCTTATGGAGATGGAGGTCTTAAAGTTAAGAGACCGTTATGGAAATCGCAGTAGTTCATCTAGGTCATCGAACCGCAAATGAACGCCAATAAACGCGAATATTTTTTTACTACGAACTACGAACTACGAACTACGAACTATAAACGTAGTATGACAGAATAGCGGAAATTTAATTGAGCACATGATCTCGCAAAACTTGCAAGAGCTGAAGTCACGGATAGCCGGGGCCGCCCAAAGGAGCGGCAGGCGTCCGGAAGATGTGCGCCTGCTCGCTGTTACCAAGACAGTGCCTATGGACAGAATACGTGAGGCTATATCCTCAGGCCAAAGGCTTTTTGGGGAGAACTATGTGCAGGAGGCAGTAAAAAAGCTTGAGTCCCTGGGGGACCTTTATCATGAGACCAAATGGCACTTTATAGGGCACTTGCAGAGAAATAAGGCCAAACTGGCAGTGCAGTTGTTTGATTGTATAGAAACTGTGGATAATCTGAAGCTGGCCCGTGCCCTTGATCGCCATACAAAGGCAGCAGGAAAGAGATTGTCAGTGTACGTCCAGGTAAACGTGGCACAAGATCCCAGGAAATCGGGCCTTTCTCCAAAAGAGCTTCCGCTTTTTCTCACAGAGGCTGCAGAACTGTCCGGTATTGATATTTGCGGTCTGATGACCATGCCTCCATGGGAGCCGGAACCAGAGTCATTAAGGCCGTGGTTTAGGGCCCTTCGTGACTTGAGGGATGAGATGAATGCCGGGTTGGGGCGTAGTCCGGGGCTCAGGGAACTGTCCATGGGAATGTCTCAGGATTTTGAAACAGCAATAGAAGAGGGGGCCACTGTGGTGCGTATCGGGACCGCACTATTCGGCCGGAGAGAATGCTCAATAGGTTAAAGATATGTTTGATATATTTATCAGGACACATTTTTCAGCCGCTCATTACCTCCGAAACTATCCCGGAAACTGTGAACATCTTCATGGCCATAACTGGGATGTAGAGGTCGTGGTCAGGGCTGAAAAGCTGAATAAAATAGACTTGGGCATTGATTTTAGGGACCTAAAAAAGGCCGTGGCCGGAGTATTGTCTGAACTGGACCATACCAATTTAAACGATCATCCCTGGTTCAAGGACAAAAACCCCTCATCAGAAAGGTTGGCAGAGTATATCTACAGCCGTGTTAAGGAAGATCTCAAGCCTTTTAGCGAGATAGATCTGGCAAGAGTCACTGTCTGTGAGACATCCAAAACCGGAGTCACATACTGGGAGGACCTGGTGTTTGAACGGAAAGGCCATTCAGACACAATTTTGAATTTTGAATTCTAAATTTTGAATAAAAAAAGGGCATCTTCTATTTTGTAGTTTACAGTTTTCGAGGTTGGTTCTTTAGTCATCCATTTTGAATATCGAACCGCAGAACAAGGAACCGCAGAATTTCGAAGTATTATTTCGACATTCGACATTTCTTGTTCGATATTCTGCGGTTCAAACAATAAAAAATGTAAACTACTTTTCGAACAATAAGCGCTGTCATGGTGGGCTGTGCCCACCGATCATTGCTGCTTTTGTCGTTTTTGCAAGTATCAATTCATTTGCGAAGACCTATAAATTGAGAAAACCAAATCAACAATCAACAATCAACAATCATCAATCCCCCACTCTCTCGGTTTCCGAGACCTTTCTGAGCCTTCAGGGAGAAGGTGCATGGGCCGGATGGCCCTGTTTTTTTATCCGTCTGTCAGGCTGTAATCTCAGGTGCACCTATTGTGACACACAATATGCCTATAATGAGGGAAAAAAGAGGGATATTCCAGGCCTTGTTGATGAATGGAGGAAGAGCCGGGTTGGCCTGGTGCAGGTTACCGGAGGAGAACCCCTCTTGCAGGCGGAAACGCTCGTGTTGCTTGAGGCCCTGCTGAATGAAGGGGCCAGGGTGCTTCTGGAGACCAACGGGAGTCTGGCCCTTGGGAATGTCCCCAGAGAGGTTATCAAAATAGTTGATAGAAAGACCCCTGGGAGCGGCATGGAAGAATTTTTTCTTGAAGAGAACCTCGGTTGGCTGAATCAAGGGGATCAACTCAAGTTTGTGATAACAGACAGGGAGGATTATGAGTGGGCAAGGGAAGAGGTTATCAGACTGTGCCTTTCATGTTATACAGAGGTCCTGTTTTCTCCCGTATGGGGAGGGCCGGTCCCTTTTCAGTTGGCTGAATGGATTATAGCAGACAGGCTTTCTGTGAGGTTCCAGATCCAGTTGCATAAAATCCTTTGGGGAGAAAAAAGGGGTACTTGATTGGTAAAAGGCGTTGACAGGATTATTTAAATAATGTAAAAGCAGTTTGAAGTGAATTCTGAATGGGGGTTCATTCGGTCTAAGCTCCTATTTTTATTAGATGTTGGGCCTTCGGGGGAAGGAAACAAGAAAATGATTGATCTTGATTATTCATTCTTTGCAGAACTTATCGGGTATTTGATCCTGTTGGTTATCCTGAATAGTATGCTTTACAAGCCTATTCGCAAATTGCTTGCAGAGCGTGCATCCCGGATGGCGTCTATTCAGAGCGACGTTGATAAATATGAGCGCAATGCCGAGCAGCTTCTTAAGGATTTTGACACAAAGTTGGCCGAAGCTCGCGGATCCGGGCAAGGCGCAATGGAGAAGTTGAAGCAGGGGGCCAGGGAGGAAGAGCACCAAATAACTGAGGCCAGCAATAAGGAAGCCGATGCCAGGAAGCAGGAGTTGATGGCAGAACTTACATCAGAGATCGGTGCGGCAAGGAAGGACCTTACGGCAAAAGTTGAGGCTTTTGCTATGGATATTTCGCAGAAGCTTCTGGGGAGGGCTATATAATGGAGTATAAGAGGAAGGGTTGGGCTGGTACTTGGCTTCTGGTCGTGGCTTTTTCTTTTGTGGCCCTTTTGATAACCATGGGAGGTTGGGCAGGGGCTGCCGACGAAGGGTCAGGGCACGATACTCCGGGTGTTGAATCAGTCCATGATGCTACCACAGGAGAAGGTCATGAGATAGCATCCCACGGTGAAGAGGGTGCTGCGGGGCATGGAGAAGGGCATGGAGAACATCACGGGCTGAGTCATGACAAGATAATGAATTTTGTTTGGCATTGTCTTAACTTTTCCATTCTTGCTTTTTTTCTTGTAAAATTTCTGCGCAAGCCAATTACAGGTGCTCTTAAAGGTAGAACCGAATCGATACGGGCCGCATTTGAAGAGCTGGAGGCCAAGCGGGCTGACGCAGAGCGTAAGTATGCAGAGTATGAGACCAAGCTTTCCACCATGGATGAACAGGCAGAGCGCATACTGAAAAGCTTCACTGAGCAAGGGGAGTCAGAGAAAGAAAAGATTATAGCCCAGGCCCACGAAGCTGCAGAGCGCATCAAGGCCCAGGCAGAATTTTATGTGCAGCAGGAGCTTGCCAAGGCAAAGACCGAGCTGCAGACTGAAGTGGCTGATATGGCCGTCAAGATGGCGGAGGATCTAATTCGCAAGAACCTGAATGAGCAGGATCATCATCGTCTCATCAGTGAATATCTTGAAAGGGTGGTGCAGAAAAATTGACCAATACAGTCATAGCTAAAAGGTATGCTAAGGCCCTCTTTGCCGTTGCCAAAGAGGATGGGAAGTTGGAGGCCTATGGTGAGGCGCTGAAGGACATAGACGCCTTTCTGGAAGGAAGTCCTGATGTAGAGGCCGCCCTTGTCAGTCCGGTGTTTCCGGCTGACATTAAACAAACAGTCCTGGAGGAGATTATCAAGGCATCAGGTGTGGAAGATGCCCTTGCAATTTTCCTGCGGCTTTTGGTGGAGCGCGGCAGAATACAGTACTTCAGGATGATTGTGAGCTGCTTCCAGGAGTTCATGGACGAAGAGACCGGGGTGGTCCGGGCGGTGGTCCGGTCTGCGGTTCCTCTGCCTGAAGACCTCCAGAAGCAGTTTAAAGAGGTCCTGAAAAAGGCTACCGGAAAGCAGGTGACTTTAGAGATAGAGGAAGATCCCGCTATAATCGGCGGAATAGTTGCTCATATAGGTGATATGGTTTGGGATGGCAGCATTAAGAGCCAGCTACAAAGTATCAGAGAATCCATAGGAAGGGGTGAGCTGGGATAATGGCACAGATAAAAGCGCAAGAAATTAGTGACATCATAAAGAAGCAGATTCAGGACTACGAAAAGACAATTGACTTAGCTGAGACAGGTACGGTTCTGTCAGTCGGTGACAATGTCGCCCGGGTCTACGGCGTACGCAACTGCATGGCCATGGAGCTTTTGGAGTTTCCAGGCGGCATTATGGGTATTGCCTTGAACCTTGAAGAGGACAATGTCGGTGTTGCCGTTATGGGTGACGTCAGGGGGATCAAAGAGGGTGACCTGGTCAAGAGGACGGCCAGAATCGCCGAGGTGCCTGTGGGCGAGGCCTTGCTTGGCCGTGTTGTTGATGCCCTTGGCGCCCCGATAGACGGGCAGGGCCCAATCGACGCAAAAGACTTTAGTCGTGTCGAGGTAAAGGCCCCTGGTGTGATCGCCAGGAAGGGCGTTCACGAGCCATGCTATACCGGTCTTAAAGCGGTTGACTCAATGACGCCTGTAGGCAAGGGGCAGCGTGAGCTTATCATTGGTGACCGCCAGATTGGAAAGACAGCGATTTGTGTGGACGCAATTATTGCCCAGAAAGAAACAGAAGTGTACTGCATATATGTTGCCTGCGGGCAGAAGCAGGCCACAGTGGCCCTGGTTGCCGAGGCCTTGCGCCGTCACGGGGCAATGGATTACACTACTATCGTCGCAGCAAGCGCCAGTGAGCCCGCATCGCTCCAATATATAGCTGCCTTCTCCGGCTGCGCTATGGGCGAATACTTCCGCGACCGGGGGAAACATGCCCTTATTCTCTATGATGACTTGTCAAAGCAGGCGGTATCTTACCGTGAGCTTTCATTGCTGCTGAGGCGTCCTCCGGGACGTGAGGCATATCCTGGTGATATTTTCTACAACCACTCAAGGCTCCTGGAGAGGTCGTCCAAGCTGAACGATGAACTGGGCGCAGGCAGCCTTACGGCCTTGCCTGTCATTGAGACCCAGCAGGGTGACGTGTCTGCATATATTCCCACGAACGTTATTTCCATTACAGACGGCCAGGTTTACCTGGAGCCGGCGCTCTTCTTTGCCGGTGTCCGTCCGGCCATCAACGTCGGTCTGTCAGTATCCCGGGTTGGCGGTGCGGCCCAGGTGAAGGCCATGAAGCAGGTCGCAGGTACCCTTAGGCTTGATCTGGCCCAGTATCGTGAACTGGCGGCATTTGCCCAGTTCGGTAGTGATCTGGACAAGGCCACACAGGCCCAGTTGACACGCGGTGAACGTCTGGTCGAGATCCTGAAGCAGCCACAGTATGTGCCTCTTCCAATGGAGAAACAGGTAACCATCCTCTATGCCGGAACAAAGGGGCACCTGGATGAGATGCCTGTTGATGTGCTTGGGGATTTTGAGAAAGAGCTCTATGAATTTGTCAGCAATAAGCATCCTGATATCTTCAGCGAGCTTAAGGAGAAGGAAGCTATAGACGACAGTCTTGACAAGAAGATGAGTTCGGCAATCAGTGGTTTTGTCACGGAGTTCAAGGCTAACCGTAATCTTTAGGAGCGAAGGGGGCTGTTGGTAAATGGCGGCACTGAAAGATATAAAGCTCAAGATAGTAGGTATAAAAAAGACCGCACAGATTACCCAGGCCATGAATATGGTGGCTGCGGCAAAGCTGCGCGGGGCTCAGCAACGCATGGAGGACTTCCGTCCCTATGCGGAGAAATTCTCCGGTGTCATGGGGGAGTTGGCAGGTGCGGGTGTCAATCCGGATGCCTTTCCGCTCATGGCAGCCAGGCCTGTGAAGAAGGTCATGCTGATAGTCGTGACCTCTGACAGGGGGTTATGCGGGTCCTTTAATGCCAACATCCACAAGGTTGCTGGAAATTTCCTCAAAACCCAGCAGGAAGAGGGCCGTGAAGGCTGCCTTGCCTGTGTGGGAAAGAAGGGTAATGCCTTTTTTAAGAAGAAGCCGTTTGAGATACTCCACAGCAGCGTGGGCATCATGGACAAAATCCAGATGTTCAACGCGAGGCAGGTGGGCCAGGAGGTCATCAATCTGTTTCTTGAGGAAAGGGTGGATGAAGTCCAGTTGCTTTACGGGCGTTTTGTAAGCGTGGCGGTCCAGCGTCCCACCATGAATCGCATCCTGCCGATCAGCACAGAAGGCATGGAAGAGGCTGAGGGAGGAGGGGCTGAAGGCCCGAAGGCCACATATACTTATGAGCCTGATCCTGAAGAAATACTTAATCAGTTGTTGCCCATGTTCGTGAACGTACAGATTATGCATGCCATGCTGGAAACCGGGGCAAGCGAGCAGGCATCCCGTATGACCGCAATGGACAATGCTACCCGTGCATGTAAAGATATGGTCGAGGATCTAACAATGGTCTACAACAAGGCCAGACAAGGTGCAATAACCGCGGAGCTTATGGATATCGTTGGCGGAGCCGAGGCCCTCAAGTAAGGGTGATGGGCCGTTAGAGAAAAATATTCGGCGCCTATTTAAGGCGTCCGGGGAGGTAGGAAGATAAATGGCTAGTGAAACTGCAGCAAATATGGGGAAGATATCTCAGGTCATCGGTGCTGTTGTCGATGTGGAGTTTGAACCTGGGGCAATACCGCCTATTCTAAACGGTCTCTTTGTCACCAATCCAGCCATAAGTGATGAGGAGGAGAACCTGGTCCTTGAGGTTGCCCAGCACCTTGGTGACAACATGGTGCGTACGATTGCTATGGATACCACGGACGGGCTGGTCCGTGCCATGCCGGTGAGGGATACGGGTGATCCCATAAGGATTCCTGTCGGCAAGCCGACATTGGGCCGGATTATGAATGTGGTAGGCTGGCCGGTCGATGGATTAGGGCCGGTTGACGACAGTGTGACAGCACCTATTCACCGTAAATGTCCGGACTTTGTTGAGCAGGATACCACTGTCAATGTCCTTGAGACCGGTGTGAAGGTCATGGATTTGCTGGTTCCTTTCCCTCGTGGCGGCAAGATGGGTCTCTTCGGCGGTGCAGGTGTTGGAAAGACCGTTATCATGATGGAGATGATCCACAACATCGCCATGCAGCACGGTGGTATTTCAGTCTTCTGCGGCGCTGGTGAGCGTACCCGTGAAGGAAACGACTTATACCACGAAATGAAGGATTCAGGGGTCTTGCCCAAGGCCGCGCTGATCTATGGCCAGATGACAGAGCCTCCGGGGGCAAGGGCAAGGATCGGCCTTACCGGGCTTACGGCGGCAGAGTACTTCCGTGATGAGGAAGGCCAGGATGTGCTTTTCTTCATAGATAATATATTCCGGTTCACCCAGGCCGGTTCCGAGGTGTCGGCGCTGCTTGGCCGCATCCCCTCTGCAGTGGGCTACCAGCCCACACTGGCTACAGACCTTGGTACGTTGCAGGAGCGGATCACCTCTACGAACAAGGGTTCCATCACGGCTGTTGAGTGCGTGTATGTGCCGGCTGACGACTTGACTGACCCGGCACCAGCCACTACTTTTGCTCACCTTGACGGTACTGTGGTCCTTTCGCGGCAGATTACAGAGCTTGGTATTTACCCTGCTGTGGACCCGTTGGATTCCACGTCCCGTATTCTTGATCCCAGTATCGTGGGAGAAGAGCACTATAAGGTGTCAAGAATGCTTCAGGTGACCCTGCAGAAATACAAAGACCTTCAGGACATCATCGCAATTCTGGGTATGGACGAGCTCTCGGATGAGGACAAGCTCACGGTCCAGAGGGCACGCAGGGCCCAGAGGTTCCTCTCCCAGCCCTTCTTCGTGGCTGAGACCTTTACCGGTATGCCGGGCAAGTATCTGAAGGTCGAAGATACGGTCCGGGCGTTTGGAGAGATCCTGGAGGGTAAACACGACGAACTGCCTGAGGCGGCATTCTATATGGTAGGCGGTATAGAAGATGCCATGGAAAAGGCAGCCAAGTTGGCATAATGACTCTGTTGGCCGATGAGGCTGAAGAGTAATAGCATCGTACAGCGAATAACCCGACTCCGGGCGGTTGTGAAGTCACGGACGCGGGTCTAGGGAAAAGTAAATGGCAAATAAGATACTTCTGGAAGTAGTGACGCCCTCGAAGTTGTTGGTGAGTGAGGAGGTTGAGCTGGCTACCGCACCTGGTGCGGATGGTGTGTTCGGTGCGATGGCAAATCACTCTCCTTTGTTGGCCACGCTTAAGATAGGTGAGATGCATTATCTCAATGAAGGAAATACGGTCAGCATTGCTTTAAGCGGCGGTTTCTGCGATGTGTCGAACAACCGCATGACCGTGCTGGCTGAGAGCGCTGAAATAGGCGCGGAAATCGACGTGGAAAGGGCCCTCAGGGCCAAGGAGAGGGCTGAGCGCAGATTGCAGGAGGCTGAGGCACGAAAGGAAGAAATTGACCTTGCGCGTGTCCAGGCAGCCATGGCAAGGGCGCTTACAAGGATCCGGATAGCGGGTCAATAGATTCAACACCGCAAATTAATGACATAGTTCCGTACTAAGGGGCAAGCCGCGCGTTTGCCCTTTTTATTTCATTAGGATCTCTTCCCATGATAGAAAATTCCGTTTCAGAGGGCAATCGGCCCTGGGCATCTATTATACTTTCAGCAGGCAAGGGAACCAGGATGAAATCAGAGATCCCGAAGGTAATGCATCACCTACTTGGAAAGCCCCTTATCGGACATGTCCTGGGCCTGTTAAGGAATCTGGATATTGCTTCCAGGGTCGTAGTAACTGGTCATGGCAGCGACCTTGTTAGAGATTATCTGACAGAGTACGATGTTAATCTGGTAGTGCAGGAGCAGCAGCTCGGCACAGGCCATGCGGCATTGTGTGCAAAGGCGGCTTTGGGAGAGTTCTGTGGCAATGTTTTGATCATTTGTGGTGATACGCCTTTAGTGAAAGAAAGTACTCTTGCCTCTTTCATGGAAGATCATGCAAGTTCCGGAAGGATTCTCTCTTTACTGACTGCGCACCTGAAAGATCCAGGCGGATACGGTCGGGTGCTCAGGTCTGTGTCAGAAGGGGCTCAAATTCAAGGAATAGTCGAAGAGAAGGATGCCACAGAGGCCCAGAGACTGCTAACTGAGATAAATACAGGAATATATGCAGTTGATTCGGTTTTTTTATTTGATGCCCTTGATGCTGTTGGCTGCGATAACTTTCAGGGGGAGTACTATTTGACCGATATAGTGAGTATAGCGGTGTCTAAGGACGTATCCGTTGGGGCTGTCAGTGCTGCTGCTGAGGATGAGGCATGGGGAGTCAATTCGAGGATGGACCTTGCCAGGGCGGAGACTATTTTGTTGGATAGGATAAGAAAAGGTTGGATGGAATTCGGGGTGAGTTTCGAGCTTTATGAATCTGTCTATATAGAGCCGGATGTCATGCTGTCCCAGGACGTCACAATCGGTCCCCATGTGGTCCTTAAGGGATGGACAACAGTGGGCAAAGGGGCAAAACTAGGTGCCTTCAGTTATCTTGAAGGGGTGCAAGTGCCGCCAGGCAGCACAATACCTCCTTTCAGCAAGTTAATTAACATGCCCGGCCGGAGGGAATTCCAGGGTTAACGCCTATTGCGGAAATTATTCACTGCAAAGCACGGATTGTGCTTTGTGTCGTATGGGGTTGACGTATGCATAACCAGTGGGTTTAATGTGTTTAAATATGGGAGATGGGACATGAGTGACCAGGAGCTTCATCTATTAGAAGAAAAAGTCGATAGTCTTTTAAGATATTGCGAACAATTGGTATCTGAGCGGGATGATTTTCGCAGACAGACACAGGAACAGGCTTCACAGCTAAAGGAACTCGAAAATAAATTGGTCCGGTTTGAAGAAGAGAGGGAAAATGTTCGTCTTCGGGTTTCAGACCTCTTAGGTAAAATCGACCAGGTTGATACTTTTTCAAAGGGAACCGAGGATACTGATATAGCACGTCAAACTGCTATGCCTTTGGGCGTCTAGACAAATTGGAAGCGACACAAATAAAATTTAACTTTTTTGGTCAGGTGTATGAACTGAAGGCCGATGATCCGGAGGTTGATGTCAAGGAAGTCGTAGAATACGTTGAAGCGAAGGTTAGAGAACAGGAGACCTCAAACAAGGGCTTGGCCCCTCACAAGATGGTGGTTTTAGCCATGCTTAACGTAGGTAAGGACTATATATTAGCCAGGCATCAATTGAGGGAATTAAAAGAGACGGTCGTTAGCAAAACCAGTCGATTGGTTGCCAAAATTGATTCTGCAATGGATTAAATTGGCAGATCGTGGTATTGTAATAAAATAGAAGAATTAATTTAAGTTTTTTCCCCTGCTGTGTTGGTGATTGGCAGAGTTTGTTGAGCCAACTCTCTTTACAAGGGGGTCTCCTCTCCGCATAGGGATGGAAGGAGAGAAATCTTTTTCCCGAATAGCGGATGAGACGCCCACCTGGCGTACCAGGTTCAATAGATTTTGTCGACACGGCATAAGCGGGGGATTATGTAGGCTATAACCCCGTTCGGGTTCATATATATAAAACGGATATGGTAATAGGTTGCACATCCATGTGATGTGTTTAGGGAAAATTGAGCAACGGCCGGACCTGACTGCATGGTTAAAGGATGCCATAAAATTGGTTTGGAAATCCGGCCGGTATGCAATAATAGCTGGACTGTTTTAACGAGGATTTTTTTAGCGAACAAAATTCTCTTAAATGAAAACTCGAAAAAAGCAAAGTTGATCATCTTAATTCGGGGCTTGGAAAAAGGCTTTGGGCTGATTCATAAGAGGGATGTTTTCTACCTGACGGGCCTTTAATAGTCACAGCACATTTTTTGGGTCGATCCCGGCCCGGATTTCAACCGCCTGCCAAAATCCGTATGTAACCGTCATCAGACGCCCCACAAGGGAGCCGAGATGGGGTGTGGCCATCCTATATGGAAGGGAGGTGCCACCCATCATGGAATTTTCTTACCTTTTATTTTCGACCATTTTGGGCCTGTGTGTTGGCTTAGCTGCAGGCATATGGCTTACCAAGCGCAAGACTGTTGACACAGTTGATTCAATAAAAGAGGAAGTTGAGCGCTTAAAGAAAGATGCCCGGGCAGAGGCAGAGAGACTGCGCAAGGAAGCCAGGATCCAGGGACAGGAGGAAACATTTCAATTAAGAAAAGAGGCCGAGAAAGAGGTAAAGGAGTGGAAGGTCGAACTGCACAGTCAAGAAGGGCGTCTACAGCAAAAAGAGCAGCAGGTAAATCGCAAATATGAGCTGATTGACCACAAGGAAATTGAGGTCCTTGAGAAGGAAAAAGTATTACAGCAGTTAGAGCATACGCTTCAGGAAAAGGGAAAAGAGATAAATGTCCTGGTAAATAAACAGAGGGGCCAGCTTGAAAAGATAGCAGGCATGTCGGTTCAGGAGGCCAAGGACTGTCTGCTCGAGACATTAGAGGCAGATGTTAGACAGGACGCGGCTAAACTGATTAAAAAGATAGAGACAGAGACCAAGGAGACTGCGGAGAAAAGGTCCAAGGAGATAATCTCGCTGGCAGTAGCCAGGTATGCAGGTGAATATATAGCTGAACGGACTGTTTCAGTTGTACATTTGCCTAGTGAAGAGATGAAAGGCCGTATAATAGGCCGGGAGGGTAGAAATATCCGGGCTATAGAGGCGGCTACCGGCATAGATCTCATCATTGATGATACTCCTGAAGCCGTTCTTTTGTCCGGTTTCAACTCAGTGCGTAGAGAAGTGGCCAGGATTGCCCTTGAGAGGCTGGTTGCTGATGGAAGAATTCACCCGGCCCGCATTGAAGAGGTGGTAAAAAAGGTAGAAAAAGAAATAGACAATACCATCCGGGAGACGGGAGAACAGGCTGCTTTTGATATTGGAGCCTATGGGATTCATGCTGAACTAATAAAGCTTTTGGGCAAGCTTCGTTTCCGCACCAGCTATGCCCAGAATGTATTGCAGCATTCTATCGAGGTCGCTTTTCTTTGTGGGATAATGGCCTCTGAGTTGGGAGTCAACGTAAAGAAGGCAAAACGGGCCGGATTGCTTCATGACATCGGGAAGGCTGTGGACCATGAGGTGGAAGGACCGCATGCCATTATAGGTGCCGATCTGGCCAAGAAGTACGGTGAGTCTCAGGATATCGTACATGCCATTGCAGCACATCACGAAGATGTGAAACCGGATACAGTGATGGCGGTCCTTGTGCAGGCTGCGGACGCCCTTTCAGGAGCAAGGCCCGGGGCCAGGCGGGAAATGCTTGAGAGCTATGTGCGGCGCCTGGAAGATTTGGAGGGTATTGCCAAATCATTTGCAGGTGTCAAGAAGTCCTATGCCATCCAGGCAGGCCGTGAAATACGCATAGTTGTTCTCAGTGACAAGGTGTCTGATGCAGAGACTCCGTTTCTATGTCGGGAGGTGGCTAAAAGGATAGAGAGTGAATTGAGTTATCCCGGTCAAATCAAGGTGACCGTGATACGGGAGACCAGGGCCGTGGAATATGCGAAGTAAGGCATGAATTTAGGAATTGCGAATTTAGGAATTGAGGGATTATAATCAAAAAAGTACCTTTAATTTCTAAATTTAATACGGGTTACATAAATGGAGCAGGATCTGAAAAGGGCCATGGAGCTCATTCATAGGGGAACTGTGAAGGTTCTTGATGAGAATGAGCTGGAGGGTAAACTGAAAAGGGCCATTAAGACCGGCATACCCTTAAGGATCAAGGCTGGTTTTGATCCAACTGCCCCTGATCTGCACCTGGGACATACCGTACTTATACAGAAGATGAAGCATTTCCAGGATCTTGGCCACCGTGTGATGTTCCTTATAGGGGATTTTACCGGTTTGATAGGAGATCCATCCGGAAAGTCCGAGACAAGGCCTCCTCTCACTCCTCAGCAGGTACAGGAGAATGCAGGGACATATAAGGAGCAGATTTTTAAGATTCTGGACCCGGAAAAGACTGAGGTTGTCTTTAACAGTGTGTGGATGCAGGAGATAAAGTCCATAGACATTATCCGCCTGTGTGCCAAGCATACTGTGGCCAGGATGCTTGAAAGGGATGATTTTAAGAAGCGCTTTCAGGCCCAAAAGCCCATAGGAATACATGAATTTATCTATCCCCTGATTCAGGGCTATGACTCTGTAGCCATAAAGGCGGACATTGAGCTTGGGGGCACTGACCAGACTTTTAACCTGTTGGTGGGGCGACACATACAAAAAGAGTACGGTCAGGAACCCCAGGTTGTAATAACCATGCCGCTTCTTGAAGGGTTGGACGGGGTCTGGAAGATGAGCAAGTCTCTGGGCAATTATATAGGGATTACCGAACCGCCTCAAGATATGTTTGGAAAGCTTATGTCCGTTTCAGATAATCTGATGTTCAGGTACTTTGAATTGCTGAGCAGCCTTGAGCTGGATGAGATAAAAGTGCTTAAGGACGGGATTGACGACGGTCATCTTCACCCCAAGGATGTGAAAGCACGGCTTGCACAGGAGCTTGTGGAAAGATTTCATGGCGCTCGGGCCGCAGGGGCTGCAAAAGCAGATTTTGAGGCCCAGTTCAGCAGGGGAGAGGTCCCTGATGACATTCCGGAGTTCAAGCTATCTCCAGACGAAAAGACAATCTATCTTCCCAGAGTTTTCAAAGAGGCCGGTCTTGTGGCAAGTACCTCTGACGCCAGACGACTTATCAAACAGGGTGCGGTCAGCATTAATGGCAACAAGGTGCAGTCTGAGGAAATTGAGGTCCAGGCGTCCCAAGCGGTCCTGAAGGTGGGTAAGAGAAGGTTCTTGCGAATTATGCCCCTGTGATCATTAAACTAACCGCTAACCGCTAAGGCGCCAAGAACGCAAAGTTAAACACAAAGAAGATACTTATCCAGCCGGACCGTTACCGGCTGGACAAAAAAGTTTTTCTTAGCGTCCTTAGCGTCTTCGCGGTTCAATTTACC
>JAUWHV010000139.1 GCA_030605675.1 Deltaproteobacteria bacterium
TAGTCTACAATTTCAACGTGATGAGCGTTACTATCATGCCACTCGAAACAAACACGCCATTGTTTGTTTATGCTTATAGCATATTGCCCCTTCCGTTTCCCCCTAAGGCATGGAATTTATTTCCAGGATTTAGCATTAGGGCTTCCAAATTTGGAGCAGCATGCAAAACCATTAATCGTTTTCTTGCCTGTCGTTCAAAAGACTGAAAACGGGGTACTCTTTTGTCATTGAATAATTTTTCAGTATCTCGGCAGGAAAAAGATTTAATCATGTGCAAAATGATATTACGAAGAACGTAATATGTCAAACGGATATTACTTGCAACGCTTCAAATCAGCCGACCGAAAAGCGCGTAGCGGTTTTTAGGTCGGGTGGATTTACTTCAGCTTCATCATCTCCGTGGCAGCCTCCGTAGAAAAGCCCTGGACAAGTGCCCACATAACATTGATCCTCTTCGGACCATTCAACAATTTTTAAATAGAGATCGGAATCTTTCATTTTGTGTGAGATGGTTTTTGAGGAAAGGGCTAATCGCCGGATGCTAATACGCGGCGATTGTCGTCATCGATATCTTGGAAGTCCCCGTGCCAGACGTCAAACTCCTCGCCCACCCTCCAGTTCTGCACATCAGGTCGAGCATTGAGCCATGCTGTAATCCTCTTCAGCCTGGCAGCAGGATTGTCCGAGCGACGGCCAAGCTCCACTACCACGTCCAGCTTGTCTTCCTTCCCGCCTCCGCCGCAGTAACATCCATTTGATTCAATGGCCTCCTCGATAAAGGCGTCAAGAAATTCATCGAATCCGTCTTTCTGATTTCGCATAATGACGAGTTGTCGCCCCCGCTCAGTAAATTCACCACAATGCTTCTTCTTACGGAGCCGTTTCCTCATCTTCATTATCTCTCAAATTTAATGCACAGATCGCGGGCCGACGATAGGAGTGCATCTGGCTTGTTCTGCCCTCCGTAGGCATCAAGCGTGAGCCACCAGCGAGCGTAGAGCCCTGTTCACTGACTCCGAATCGGGGAATCGGGACCTGAGGTCTGGGTCAAGCATCACCGCACCATCTTCGAGGGTAAAATGACGCTCTTCAACCGTACCGTCTGCCTTCGTCACCTGGACCGTGTGGCCAGATCTGTAGGCACGGTAGTGCTTACCCCTGACCCCCTGAGAGAAGTCGTACTCCTCTCTCATTTCGTTCGTGTTGTCATTAGATGTGTTCATTTCCTGTAACAGCTCCATTCATCTCTGGTCGCCTTGCGGCAACCGATTATGCGTATTCGGTCGTTTCTCTCAGTATACCATACCACGACAAGTCTGCCTCTTGAGGTAAATCCGATATCAAGCCATCTGTCCTCATGCTCCGAATGGTCTGGATCAGAAACCGTTACCGCGAACGGGTCATTGAAGACAGTCTTACCCTCGTGAAAGCTGACGCCATGTTTTGCCTCATTGCGTCTGGCCTTGTCTTCGTCCCATTCGAATATGAGATTCATCAGTGTCTCTTTCAGTGCAGAATGACCGAGGTAACCCTCCCGCCAAGCGGTTGGCACTCAACTTTCCGAGAAGGAAAATTGTGGGTGACCGCCGAAAAAACGGGCGTGTTCGCCAGTCCGGTGTACGGGCTTGCTCCAAGTAAGCCACTATCGTGGCAGAAGTGACATCTGCCTTTCCCCAGCCTTTAACTTTAACTATCTGCATTTATACCCTTTTCAACAGGCTGCTACAATGCCTCTCCAAATCAATATTCTTCATGCCGGAAGAAAGGAGAGGCATCATGGCAGCACTACAAACACCTTGGTACAACAAAACTGTAGAGGCACTTCAGTTTAAACGGCAAGAAAAAACGAACCCAGCAGGTATACGCCAGGGCTGTGCGAATGCTTATAAATCCCACTCATAAAAATATTTGGAGGGAATTATGCTGCGACAACCTCACCAAACTCTTCAACCTCAGTAGGCTTTTGCTCGGCAAGCCAAAGATCTAACTTTGCCTGCATGTATAGCCAACTTTCAGGGGATGTTTTTGTCGCCTTAGCTATCCTGACCGCCATTTCTGGGCTCATTGATGCTCTGCAATTGATTAATGCCGACAAAGTCTTTCGAGTAATTCCTAAGCATTTTGCAGCATCCGTTACTGTTAAACCAAGAGGTTTAATGACGTCCTCCCGTAAAACTTCTCCAGGATGGGTAGGTTTTCTGCGACCAATCATTTGAAGGCCTCCACTATTTAATGATAATCTCGATAATCAACGGCAACTGCGTCAGGTCCATGAAACTGAAAGGTGACTCGCCAATTGCCGGTAACCCGTAACGTGTCAAGTGGCATCTACAAATTGTTTTCTCATGGAAGGCATGGAAAACTTAAATAGCTTAACAACTCGCCCAAAGGGCGCTAAGCTGACAGCCCATGACAGCCCACAAGCATCATAATATACATTCACTCGTGCCCCGCCTCTTTAAGGACCAGAAATTAATCTTTCTTTTCAGCACATTTCTGGGTGCTGCTGCCACTGGAATTTTCTTTAGCAGCCTTAACAACTTCCTGGTGGATGTCTATGACATGAGCGCCGACCAGAGGGGAGTGCTGGAGACTATCAGAGAAATGCCGGGAATGTTGCTCATTCTACTCCTGGCCCCTTTCAGTGCAGTCAGAGAAGGAAGGATCCTGTTTGGAGCCACACTTGTTATTGCCCTGGGCATTGTGGGCGTTGCCAGCCTCTCGCCTGATGTCTTGAGGGTAACAGCCTGGCTGTTTGTCTGGTCTGTCGGGGCCCATATGGTAATGACCATCAGGGAGAGCTTCTGTGTAGCCCTCAGTGAACCCGAAACCAGGGGCCGTCTCTTCGGAATAGTCAGAAGCCTCAGGAGCCTTGGGACCATAGTGGGAGCCGCTTGCATCTGGGTGGGTATGGGCACATTAGGACTCGGATACGAAAAGCTCTATTGGATCGCAGCCGTACTCACATTGCTTTCGGCCTCAATTGTACTCCTCATCAAGGAAAAAAGACATACGGGGACAAAACGTAAGCGCTTTGTATTCAAGAAAAAATATTCTCTTTTTTATTTACTTGCCGTCCTGTTCGGTGTGCGAAAGCAGATCTTCATTGTATTCGGACCATGGGTACTTATCAGGATTTTTGATCAGGATGCACCGGCCATGGCAAGGCTTATTCTTGCATCTTCTGTTGTAGGCCTATTTCTAAAGCCCTATCTTGGAAAACTTATAGACACACTGGGGGAAAGGACTGTGCTTATAGGTGATTCCATCTTGCTTCTGATGATCTGCGCCTGCTACGGTCTGGCAGAAACAACGCTTCCCCAGGCTCTTATCCTGCCGTGCCTGTTCACATGCTTCATCCTGGATGACAGCCTGTTTTTCTTACGTTCAGCCCATGTGACCTACCTTTCAAAGATCGTTGAATCGCCGGATGAGCTGACAGCTTCTATATCCACAAGCTATTCAATTGAACACGTAGTATCCATGATAGCCCCAATAATCGCGGGACTTGTCTGGGTACGCTTCGGTTATCCCTGGGTCTTTTTCATGTCTGCTGTAGTAGCCGGCCTTATGTTTCTTGCATCATCAAAACTGCCTCGAAAAGCCGGCCGGTAACGTGAACTTAGCGCCCTTTCAACCACCAAGCTCTCCGGACCTCTCTGTTGCGGCCCTGACTGCATCCGATAATATCCCACGCAGCGCGGCCCGTTCCAGGACATGCAGACCCGCAGCAGTGGTTCCCCCGGGACTGGTCACCATCGCAGTCAATTCTGCCGTATGCTTTCCGGCATTCCGACACATAAGTGCCGCCCCAAGTACAGTCTGAACCACCAACTCTCGAGCAACAGTTCTAGGCAATCCTTCCCGCACTCCTGCATCAATCAACCCCTCAATAAATGTAAAGACGTATGCAGGTCCGCTGCCACTGAGCCCTGTAACCGCATCCATCAAGGCCTCTGGTACAACAACCGCTTTGCCCACTGCCACCAATATCTGCCGCACTATATCCAGATCGCCCTGACCGGCGGCAGTCCCCTTACACAGTGCGGAAGCCCCTGCCTGAACCAATGCAGGGGTATTGGGCATCACGCGCACTACTCTTGCACCCTCAGGAAGTCTTTTTTCCAGAGAATGAGTGGTTATTCCAGCAACTATGGATACAACAAGATGATTGCTGCTCACAACAGGCCCAATGTCTTCAAGGACTATAGACATGACCTGGGGTTTGACCGCCAGGATAATAATCTCAGATCCTTTAACTGCTTCCTTGTTTTCTGAGGTAGTATTTATCCCAAATGCTTCCTTGAGATGATTTCTCCTGTCCTCAGACAGATCAGATGCCGTGATCCGGCCCGGTTTCAAGAACTCTCTTGACAACAGTCCCTTTATAAGGGCTTCTGCCATCTGTCCTCCGCCGACAAATCCCAGGGTCTCGCGAATCTCAACTTGTTCTCTTGCTGTCATTTATCACCTCCTTGCACATAATTATTCACGCCCTTTCCGGCTGTCGACTGCCATGGAATGCGAAAATTATCCTTGCACAATACTGGGCATAGGCTTATTATTAAACAGTTGCTTTAAACTTGACTTGGCAACTTCCAATCGGTACAACAAAAAGAAAACATTGAATATGGTAAATTCATTAATTTGTTAAAATCTGAAAATCGGAGGCTCTTGTTATGCAAAAAAAATCGGAATTACAAGTCTTTCGTGAGTACCTTCAAAAAAACAGGCTACGATACACCCAGGAACGAGAACAGATAATAAAAGAGATCTTTGCCACCCATGATCACTTTGATGTGGACTCACTTTATCTGACTATAAGGCGAAAGGGTATAAATATCTCAAAGGCATCCATATACCGCCTTCTACCCCTTTTAATAGAATCCGACCTGGTCCAGGATGTGTTCTTTGAAGACGGCCATATGCACTACGAGCACATATATGGCCACGAACACCACTGCCACCTTCGATGTATTGAGTGCGGGAAGATCGAGGAATTTACAGACCCGAGATTAAAGGACATCGAAGGGGATCTGGGAGAACGTTTCGGTTTTAAGATACTGAATCATAAGCTGGACGTGAAGGGATTGTGCCCTGAGTGCCGGGAAAA
>JAUWHV010000106.1 GCA_030605675.1 Deltaproteobacteria bacterium
AATTGAGGAATTGAGGAATTGAAATCAATAGAACAACCTTCAATTCCTCAATTCCTCAATTCGCAATTCCTGAATTAACGGACTAAAGATATGTTACGATCAATGCTTAAATCAAAAATTCATAAGGCTACAGTCACCGAGGCAAACCTCAACTACGAGGGAAGCCTTACTATAGACTCCCACTTGATGGAGTCTGCCGACCTTTTACCTTTTGAGCAAATAATGGTCTATAATATTTCAAATGGTAGCAGGTTTGACACCTATGTCATAGAAGGAAAAAGAGGCTCCGGCTCTATATGCCTTAATGGGGCTGCCGCCAGAAAAGGATCGCCCGGCGACCTGATAATTATAGCGTCCTATTGTTTGTATTCTGAAGACGAAACAGCCAAAGGCAAAAGCATCCTGGTCTGGGTAGATGCAAAAAATAAGTTGAAAGAGCGAACTGAAGTGCCGTGGTAATCTCCCTGATCATCTTGCGGTAAAATGTTTTTTTCCTCTTCCCCTACTCTTCTTTCATAATGAAAGTCTTTGCCATAAGCCTTGGTTGCCCCAAGAACACCATAGACACCGAGATGGCTCTGGGCTCCCTTGGCTCAACAAACTCGGGACTAAAGCTCACAAACAATCCCCAAGAAGCGGATTTGCTGATAGTAAATACCTGCGGATTCATAGAAGAAGCCGTATCCGAATCCATAGATACCATTCTGGCTGTGGCAAGGGAAAAAACGGATGGTCAGGTCCTTGTGGTTATGGGATGTATGGTTCAGAGATACGGCAACGATCTAAAAAAGGAACTGCCGGAGGTGGACGTTTTTCTCGGCACAGGGTCGCCCCAATCACTCGTAACGCTTATCGAAGACCAGACTACACAACACCAGGGACAATCGCCGGACCCCAGGGTGTTGACAACTCCTCCATGGAGGGCCTACGTCAAGATCTCGGAAGGTTGCTCAAATCGGTGTACTTACTGCCTGATTCCCATGTTAAGAGGCAATGAAATATCCCGCTCCATTACGGAAATAGTCTCGGAGGTTAACTCGCTGGCCACAAAAGGGGTTAAGGAAATAACACTGGTGGCCCAGGATCTCACGGCGTACAGAAATGGCGAAAAGACCCTTCCTGATCTGTTGGAAGCTCTGGCCGGAGAAACGGATTTGCCGTGGATTCGATTGCTCTATCTGCACCCGGGCAAAGTAAACATCAGACTGCTTGAAACCATTGCTGCAAATACTGCCATTTGTCCTTATCTGGATATTCCCATTCAACATGCAAGCACTAATATTCTCAGGTCTATGGGGAGAAGATATGACAGCAAGGCCCTTGAGAATTTACTGTCTCGGATAAGTAAATTGCTCCCCCATGCTGCGGTCAGGACAACGGTTATGGTGGGTTTTCCAGGGGAGACCGAAGATGATTTTCAAAAATTAAGGGGTTTTGTGGAAAAGTGGGAGTTTGAGCACCTTGGTTGTTTTGTATATTCTGATGAAAAAGAATGTGTGGCAAACAAATTGCCCGGAAAAGTATCCACAGAAACGGCAATGGCCCGAAAAGATGAAATTATGAATATTCAAGCCAGGATATCCAGGGACAAGAATTCAGATATGGTCGGCAGGGTTGAACAGGTGCTCGTTGAAGGACAAAGCTCTGAAACAGAGCTTCTTCTTGTTGGCAGGACCAGATATCAGGCCCCTGAGATTGACGGGATAGTCTATATAAACGAAGGAACCGCCCGTTGTGGAGAGATAGTACCTGTTAAAATAACAGATTCTCATATCTATGACCTGGTAGGTGAAATTATATAGTTCCCCCCTGTACGAGCTTTGCAAACAACTCAAAGCTCCTGTCATAAGTACGCTCTGCCTCAGATGGAAAACAGCAAGCCGGGAGCTGACGCATTTTTAGGTGATATTGTATACACTCGCAGCATATACCCTTTTTGGGACACGGCTCATATGTGCAGTTGCACCTTTTGATGTTTTCTTCTTTTTGACACTCCATCCCAACATCTCCTTATGAGCCTTTTATGAGCTATATAGTGCCTGAACGGAAACTCAAAATTTTGTTTTCTCAATTAAGGTTACTTCCTTTTTTAAATTCAAAATTCAAAATTTACCATTCAAAATTGTGTCTGAACGGCATTTTTGTTCAGACACTATATATCCAACTCCCGAACCTCCAGTGCATGGGTCTGAATAAACTCCCTGCGAGGTTCAATCTTTTCACCCATAAGAGTAGTAAACAGGCTTTCTGCTTCATCTGCGTCCCTGATGGTCACCTTAAGCAAAGTCCGTTTTTCCGGATTCATGGTCGTGTCCCACAACTGAATGGGATTCATTTCTCCCAACCCTTTATATCTTTGGGTCGAGATACCCCTTCTCCCTTCGTTTCGGAAAAAATCCAGAAGTTCATCAAGCCTGTCTAATCTCTTAACAGGTTTATCTTCAGAGTAGACCTCAATGGATGCATCAACCATTAATTCTACTTTGTTATACGCCTTTACAAGACGACGGAATTCCGCCTGCTGTGCCAAATCAGGTCCGACCTTGCCGGTCAAATAGGCCAGGTCCTCTACCCCAACAACGAATTCATAGCCTGAAATCTCAGAACCTGAGGGCTTGACCCGTCCCACTTTATATCCCTTTTCCATGAGCTTTTCCGCCAGACTTTTTACAAAAGATTCTTCATTAAACTGACCGGGATTCTTAACTCCCAGGATCAGTAAATCCTGACTCAGTTTCCTCCACAAGCCCTTTCTGGACATTACTTCCAAAGCGTCTTCATAAGAGACTATGCTTTCCAGAAATGTCTTGAGTTTTTCTCCCTTAATGGCACGCTCCCTGTTTTCAGGCTTTATAGCCATGTTTTTTGTGGCCCTTTCAAAGAGATAGTTGTCGAGTTCTGCCTCATCCTTAAAGAAAAACTCCTTCTTTTTTCCCAGTGCCATCCTGTATAGAGGGGGTTGGGCTACATAAAGCATGCCGTTTTCCACAAGCGTGATCATCTGACGATAAAAAAAAGTCAACAGGAGTGTCCTTATGTGGGCGCCGTCTACATCGGCATCTGTCATAATAATGATCTTATGATACCTTACCTTTGATGGATCGAACTCGTCAGCGCCTATACCCGTACCAATGGAGGCAACAAGATTGCGTATCTCTTCGCTGGCAAGCATTTTGTCAAATCTTGCCTTTTCCACATTCATAATCTTTCCACGAAGAGGCAGTATTGCTTGGTAGCGCCTGTCTCTTCCCTGTTTTGCACTACCACCTGCGGAGTCACCCTCCACAATAAAAATTTCTCTCCTTTCAGGATCTTTTTCCTGACATTCAGCTAACTTCCCGGCCATAAGCATATCCTGGCTACCCTTCTTCCTGGTAAGCTCTTTTGCCCTTTTGGCCGCCTCTCTTGCCCTTGCTGCATCCACGGCCTTAGTAAGTATCTTCTTGGCCACCGAAGGATTCTCTTCCAGATAGCTTGAAATTTTTTCATGGGCTATTGAAGACACTATTGACCTTACTTCACTGTTTCCCAGTTTTGTCTTGGTCTGGCCTTCAAATTGAGGATTTGGGACCCTAACTGATATAACACACATAAGGCCCTCTCTTACATCTTCACCCTCCAGCTTCTCCCTCAATTTTTTGGGTACAATATCATCACTGGCGTATTTATTGATACATTTTGTCAGGGCCAACCTAAATCCTGCTACATGCGTACCGCCTTCTTTGGTACGTATATTATTTACATAGCTTAAAATTTTCTCTGAATACGCCTGGTTGTATTGAAAGGCTATCTCCAGCTGTACCTGGTCCCGCTCGCCATCAATGTAGACGGGTGTTTCGTGAACCAACTCTTTACTTTTGTTGAGATACTCTACAAATGAAGTAATTCCCCCTTTAAATTGATATTCTTTATTGTTCCCGGTCTTCTCATCTTCAAGATAGATTTTCACAGACGGGTTTAGAAAAGCCAATTCCCTCATTCTGGCCTGTAGTATCTCGTACTGATACTCTGTTGTCTCTTGAAATATTTGGGTGTCCGGTTTGAATGTTATTTTTGTACCTTGCTTTTCAGTAGATCCAAGAAGCTCTATTGGACCCACAGGCTCTCCTCTTTTATAGGTCTGCCTGTAAACCTTTCCATCCCTGTAAATTTCTGCCTCCAGGAATTCGGAGAGACCATTGACCACTGATACCCCTACCCCATGAAGACCTCCGGAGACCTTGTAGGTCTGATGATCAAACTTACCACCGGCGTGTAAACGGGTCATTACCAGCTCCAGGCCTGGTATTCCTTCTGTTGGATGAATATCTACAGGTATGCCCCGACCATTATCCTCAACTACAACGCTTCCATCTTCTTGAATTATGACCTTAATAGAGGTGCAATATCCAACCATGGCCTCGTCAATGCTATTATCCACTACTTCATATACGAGGTGATGAAGGCCCTCTATAGAGGTATTTCCTATATACATAGCAGGTCTTTTACGAACTGCCGCCAGCCCGGAAAGTACCTTTATCTGTTTAGAAGCATACTCTTGTTCATTCTCGTTAACTTTATTATTGTTTTCCATAGACTAAAGTGATAATCCTCTTATTTGCTGTAAACGCTTACAGTTCGATGTACGGTAAAAATGGCGCTGTAATTCCGTGAACTGTTATTATTTGCTTTCCTCTTTGACAAGATTCATAGGCATTATTAATCCCAAAAATCCAATATCTTCATTACCTCTCAGCAGACATGGAGATTCAGGGTTGTTGGCAGTTAATTCCACCCTTTCCGAATCCATTACAGATAAGGCATCCATAAGATATTTTGCATTAAAAGCGATTTCAAATGGTTCTCCATGATACTCTATATCAATAGTTTCCTTTGCTTCTCCTATCTCCTTATATAAAGACTCTATTTCAATCGATTCTGTTGTAACACTAGCTTTAACCCCTCTGAAAGTAGTATCGGAAGATAGGATTGAAATACGTTTTAGTGCATTAAATACCTCTAATCTGTCAAAGGTTAAGTAACGGTCTTTACCTTTTGGTATTATATCACGATAATCTGGAAATTTGCCTTCAACCAATCTTACTACCAGGTGATCGTTACCACACGTAACAAAACAAAAGTTATTATCAATACCCCAAACCATTCTTTCATGACCTTCTATAATTTTTCTTATTTCTTGGGCCCCTTTTCTAGGAATAATGACTCCTTGCTCAAGACCTAATCCCTTTTCCGGAATATATTTTTCCATCAGGCTGAGCCTGTGGCCATCTGAACTTACCATTCGTATTTGAGATTTCCCTTCTTCATCATGTTCTTCCTCAAAATATATACCTGAAAGGCTGTATTTACGATCGTCATAAGATGAAGAAAATATTGTCTTTTCGATCATTTCTTTTATAATTGAAGATTCTAAATCAATGGCGTTTTCGCTGCTTATATGTCTAAATCTCGGGAAATCATCAGGAGCTAGTCCTCCAATTTTGTATTCGGCTTTCTCATTAGCTCCAATTTTCAACCATGTATTTTTATATTCTTCGAAAAAAATTTCTTCAGATGGGAATTCTTTAACTATTTCATAAAATTTTCGTGCATTAATAGTAATAGCTCCTTGTTCTATAACCGAACAAGGAATTTTACTCTTGTAACTTATTTCTAAATCAGTAGCTTCAACAAATAGATGATTTTCGTCTGTATAAATAAATACGTTATTAATGATAGTCATTGTAGTCTTTTTATCTACAATAGACTGAATATTGGAAAGAGGATTTAGAAAATCAGCTTTTTTAACTGAAAATTTTAGCATATTATTACTCCATTTATTTAAATAAAAGATAAAGTTAATAAGTGCTGTTATTTTTGTTTAGAAAATATTTAATTAATTGATATTATATGAAATTAATAGGTAAAAAAACCTTTTCTATAGTTGTGATTAAATGTTTAAAAAATTGATGTGGTTATTTATCAAGGAAAAACTAACAAATTTTTAACGAGAAATTAACAAAACCGATTTTGCATATTTGAAAAATATGTTTTATAAATAATCTCAAATAGATCCAAAGGTTACCATAAAATGAAAGATTTTTCCAACGAATTGATTAAAATTATCTGTGATAAAGTAAAGAAATTTGGGCCAATAACATTCAAGGATTTCATGGAGATGGCCCTCTATCATGAGAAATATGGATATTACTCCGGATCGTATGTTCCTATCGGGAAAAAAGGAGATTTTATTACAAGTCCGCATACACATTGTCTTTATGGTGCATTACATGCGAGACAAATAGAAGAATTCTGGGAGATATTAAACCATAATGCCTTTACTGTTGTAGAAATGGGGGCGGGAGCCGGATATCTTGCGAAAGATATTTTGTCTTATTTGTCAAACAGGGAAATTTTTAAATCGATTAATTACATAATAGTAGAACATAAGGCCGAAACAGCCTATTACCAGCAGGATCTTTTGAAACCATTTATCAATAAAATCAGTTGGGTAAGCAGACTTTCAGATTTGGATTCTGTTAAAGGTTGTATTATTTCAAATGAGCTTTTAGATGCTTTTCCTGTCCATCTTATTCAAAAGGAGGATTCAGGTTTTAAGGAAATATATTTAGACTTCAAGGAAGAGGGTAATCATAAAGAGGTTCTCGCGGACTTGAGCACTCCTCAACTGGTAGAATACGCAAAGGCACTCCCTTCGGATCTTCCTGAGGGTTACCGTACAGAAGCAAATCTTTCCATCAAGCACTGGATTTCAGAATTAGCTGGTATAATTCCTAAAGGATTTGTTGTTACAATAGATTATGGACATACAAGAAAAGAGTACTTCCATCCGGGAAGAAACAGGGGCACCCTTTTGGCGTATATGAATCACAGTGTAAATGAGGAATTGTATGAAAGGGCGGGGGAACAGGATTTAACAGCCCATGTTAATTTCAGTGATTTACACAGATGGGGCAAGGAAGTCGGTTTTTCCACTCTGGGATATGTCCCTCAGTGGGCTTTTTTGGCCGGACTTGATTTTGAGGAGACCTTTATGGAACTTTCCGGTGGAAAATTTGATCCGTTTTCTCCGGAGTTGGCCGCGGTGAAAATGTTATTATTGCCCCAGGGAATGGGAGAGTCCCATAAGGTCCTGGTGCAAGGAAAAGGAGTTCCTTCAGATTTGGTTTTAAAGGGATTTTCACTAAAGAATATTATGAAGAGGCTTTAAGAAAAATGAGCCGGTTTGATCTAGCCATATTTGATTGCGACGGGGTGCTCCTGGATTCCAGAGAGGCCAACAGGGCATATTATAATGCAATACTTGAGGAATTCGGACGTGGGTTAATGAATGATAAAGAACTATCTTTTGTACATATGCACACGGCCGAGGAATCTGTAAAGTATTTGTTCAGGGATGATATAGCAGCTAAGGAAGAAGCCCTGTTTTATGCTCAGACCCTGGATTACACCCGTTTTCTTGATTGTTTGGGTATGGAGCCGGGAGTCGGTGACACAATAGAAGCCATTAGACCACCAATATTGACCGCCGTATCCACAAACCGCAGCACCACAATGTCAAGGGTTGTCGAGATGTTCGGACTGGATAGGTGGTTTGATATTATTGTTTGTGCTCTTGATGTGAATAATCCCAAACCCGATCCTGAAGGCGTGTTCAAGATATTAGAGACATTAGGGGTTGAGAAGGACAGAGCTATCTACATAGGGGATTCTGTTGTGGATGAAATGGTTGCTTATAGAGCAGAAATCCCCTTAATTGCCTATAAAAACAAGGACCTAGAGGCTATGTTTCACGTGGAACATTTTGATCAGATTAAAACAATTCTCTCTGATTAGAAAGTAGAAAACAGAAATTAGAAATTAGAAATTAGGGAGAGATTAAACAAAAGCCTGAAGGCCAAATTTCCAATTTCCAGTTTCAAGCCGCGAACGGCCCCTATTATTGTCTTGTGATCCTGTCAATACCCTGCATATATTTGATCAAGACTTCAGGAACCAAGACGCTGCCGTCTTCCTGCTGGTAGTTTTCCAATATGGCAACAAAAGTACGCCCTACTGCCAGTCCGGACCCGTTTAGCGTGTGCAACAAACGGGTTTTTGTCTGTCCTTTGGGGCGATAACGTATATTTGCACGCCTTGCCTGAAAGGCCTCAAAATTACTACAGGAAGAGATTTCGCAAAACCTGTTTTGCCCGGGGAGCCATACCTCTATATCATAGGTTTTTGAAGCGGAAAAGCCGACATCTCCAGTACACAACTCGATAGTCCTGTATGGGAGGTTAAGCTTTTGGAGAACCTCTTCAGCGTCCAAAAGCAATGATTCCAGCTCAGCATAAGAACGTTCCGGCTGGCAAAATTTAACCAGTTCAACCTTGTTGAACTGGTGTTGCCGCACTATACCCCTGGTGTCTTTACCATATGATCCTGCCTCTGATCGAAAACAGGGCGTGTAGGCCATATAATGGATTGGCAGCATCTCCTCATCGAGGATTTCGTCGCGATGCAAGTTCGTAATGGGTACTTCCGCGGTTGGTATTAGATAGTAGTTCCAATTTTCCAGTTTGAACAGATCGTCAGCAAATTTGGGTAGTTGCCCTGTGCTGAGGAGGGATTTTTCGTTCACAATGAAGGGTGGAAGGATTTCTGTGTAGCCATGGAGATCCTGGTGCAAATCCAACATGAAATTAATTAAGGCCCTTTCGAGTTTTGCTCCCAGTCCCCGGTAGACCACGAATCTTGCGCCGGCGATTTTTGCACCCCTCTCAAAGTCGAGAATACCCAGGCCTTCTCCTGTCTCCCAGTGTGGAGCCGGTTTGAAATCGAACTCTAATATTTCTCCCCAGGTCCTTATGACGGGATTTTCTGTTTCGTCCTTACCCACCGGCACAGAGGGATGAGGTATGTTTGGCATTAAAAAAAGATATTCGTTAAGAGAAGCTTCTTTTTCCCCAAGAAGGTTGTCTAGTTCCTTGATTCTGGAAGCAACATCTTTCATTTGGGCTATAAGTTCTTCAGCATCTTTTTTTGCTTTTTTTTGTCTCCCTATTTCCTCTGATACCCGGTTTCTGAGGTTCCTAAGGTCTTCTACCTCTTGAAGTAATTTCCTCCTTTGGGAGTCAACCTCAAACAGAGACTCGAGGTCGAGATCGTTACCTCGGGCTTTGAGGGCTTTTCCAACCAAGTCGCTGTTTTCCCTGATGAATTTTATTTCTAGCATATAAAGGAGTCCTTAATAAGTGCCTAAAGTTGTAATTGCCTAAAGTGAGCTAAAGTTAAGTCATATACCAGTGGTGGCGGGTGAAATCAAATTATGAGGTGGTTGGGCTCACCGTTTTCCTTTCTGGTCAAGAGGATCCGCATAGGGGTTAATTCCGACAATAAGTCAGCCAGGGTTTTCCATGGAGCCCCGGCTATTAAATGCATCCAACCACAAATGTGTACATGATGTGTGCTTGTTCTTGAAGAAGATGCGGAGTTCAGCAACCCGTTTCCATGAATCCTTCTAATCCTGCACGCAAGAGCTTTTTCTCTATTTTCCCAAAATCTGTCAGAGAGCCAGGACGGGCGGTACAGGGGTTTTGGTAAATGGAATATTATTAGCCTTACTGTATCTATGGGCTACCTTCCCATTCAAAGGGTATATGGAGTTGGAGTTTAAGCAGTTTGAGCCCAGGGTGGCCCCTTCTGCCTTCCGGATCAAGATGTACTGTACCAACAAGTATAAGATCGAACATTTCGTAACCGTTCACGGGGTTACAATGCCCGTTGTTTTACCGCAACCCACCGAACTGTAACCGTTTACAGGGTGCTGCAGATGCGAGGCGGAGGGTGCGCAGACGTACTCCCTGTACTTCAAGTACCCGACAACAAAGCAGATGCGGTGCCCTGTGAACGGTTACATAAAAACTTAGATTCTCTCCCTATCAAGGCTTCTATATTGTACAGCCTCGGACAAGTGAGCCATGGTTACGGTAGTTGATTCCTCAAGATCCGCAATAGTCCTTCCTATTTTTATTATCCTATGAAATGCCCTTGCGCTCAAGGCCAGTTTGCTTGCGACGGCCTCCAGAAATGCCCTGTTTTCTTCTGACAATTTACAGAAAAATCTTAGCTCTTTTGAAGACATTTGGGAATTGCAGTGGATGGAAAGATCCTTGAATCGCTGTTCCTGTGTTTTTCTGGCTTTGACAACCCGCTTTCTGATTGTGGCCGAGCTTTCTCCCCGCCTTGCATGACTGAGCTCCGAATAGGGTACGGCAGGAACCTCGATTTGAATATCTATACGGTCCAGCAATGGCCCTGATATCCGGTTACGATAACGAATTATCTGACTTGGAAGGCATGAGCACTTGTTTCTGGAATCTCCCAAATGTCCGCAAGGACAGGGATTCTGGGCAGCCACAAGGGTAAACCTTGCCGGAAAGGAGAGTGTAATAGAGGCCCTTGAAATGGTTACAACGCCATCTTCAATAGGTTGCCTAAGGCTTTCCAGGACATTCTTTTTGAATTCCGGCAGCTCATCCAGGAACAGCACCCCGTTGTGTGCAAGGCTTACCTGGCCCGGCCTTGGCACAGTTCCTCCACCAATCAGACCGGCATCCGAGATGGTGTGATGGGGCGAGCAAAAGGGCCTTAAAGTAATTAAGGGCTCGTCTGAAGGCAAAAGTCCTGCCACGCTGTATATAGTTGTGGTCTCAAGGGCTTCTTCAAAGGTGAGCGAAGGAAGGATTGATGGAATGCGTTTGGCCAACATGGTCTTTCCAGACCCGGGCGGGCCTATCATAAGCACGTTGTGACCGCCTGCAGCGGCTACCTCAAGGGCCCTTTTAGCATGTTCCTGACCGATTACATCCTGAAAGTCCCCATATAGGGATTTCCGCTCCTTGAACAATTCATTCAGATCAATTCGCAACGGCTCGATCTTGATGTTGTCCAGGAGGAACTCCACCACCTCGGAGAGATGACCTGCCGGATGTACGGCGGTTTCTCGTACTACGGCGGCCTCTGAGGCATTTGCTTTGGGAACTATGAATCCATTCAGGTTCCAGTCCCTGGCAGCGAGAGAAAGAGGAAGCATACCCCTTGTGGATTTCAATGTGCCGTCAAGGGATAGCTCTCCTGCAAGGCAGTATTTACTAAGTACTTCCTGTGGAAATATCTCCGTGGCGCACAGAATGGCGCAGGCTATGGGGAGATCCAGAGCCGACCCCTCCTTTTTCATGTCTGCTGGTGCGAGATTGACTGTAATCCTCTGGGTAGGAAACGGATAGCCGCAATTCTTAATAGCGCTTTTGACCCTTTCCCTGCTTTCTTTAACCGCCCCCTCCGGGAGTCCGACCATATTGAAAGAAGGAAGCCCCGGAGAAACATCTATCTCTATTTCTATAGGAAAGGCCTTTATCCCTATAACAACTCCACTTTTCGCTATAGCAAGCATGAGTGACCGAGTCCTTTCTGACCTGTTTTCCTGTCAGTCGTGAGTTTCCATATAGATATGATATAATAACTGATCGGTTGAAAAGGGCTTTATCTCAAAACTTATGGGATTTAAAGGCTTTTAAGAATATACATCGACTTGCCCTTATAAGAAAGGTAACCCTGAACGGTGAACCCTGCACCTTTAGTAGAACGCCTACTAAAAAAGAAAAGGCCTCTCTGTTAAGTCAAAGAGGCCTTTATGTCTTTATCCTGCAAGGTCTAAGAAAACTGATCCTGCAAATAGCGTTTTCACCTGTCTTACATCATGCCACCTGTGGGCATACCGCCGCCGGGCATACCACCCATTGCCGGCTCTTCCTTGGGAACCTCAGCGACCATGGCCTCTGTGGTAACGAGCAGACCGGAGACGCTGGCAGCATTTTGAAGTGCTATGCGGGCGACCTTTGTCGGGTCAATGATTCCTGCCTGCATAAGATCTTCATATTCACCACTTTCAGCGTTGAAGCCAACATTTTCGCTCTTTGACTTTACATGCTCGACAATAACTGAACCCTCATGCCCTGCATTGAGGGCAATCTGCCGCAGAGGCTCTTCAAGGGCCCTGTTGACGATGTTGATCCCGTGCTCTTCGTCGTGGTCATCTACCTTGAGATCCTTAAGTGCCTCCAGGCAACGGAGGTAAGCAGTACCACCGCCAGGGATTATTCCCTCTTCTACCGCCGCCCTTGTGGCGTTCAGAGCATCTTCCACCCGCGCCTTTTTTTCTTTCATCTCGGTTTCAGTGGCTGCGCCGACATTAATGACCGCAACTCCTCCGATAAGTTTGGCAAGGCGCTCTTGCAGCTTCTCCCTGTCGTAGTCAGAGGATGTTTCATCGATTTGTGCACGGATTAGCCTTACACGGCCCTCGATCTTTTCCTTGGAACCGGCACCATCAATAATAGTAGTATTATCCTTGTCGATTATAATTCTTTTTGCCGTCCCGAGGTCATTGATAGATACGTTTTCGAGCTTGATACCCAGGTCTTCTGCTACCATCTCACCACCAGTCAAAATGGCGATATCCTCCATCATGGCCTTGCGCCTGTCTCCGAAACCCGGGGCTTTTACTGCGCAAGCCTGGAGGGTTCCCCTGAGCTTGTTTACTACCAGGGTAGCCAGGGCTTCGCCCTCAACATCCTCGGATATGATCATGAGGGGTTTACCCATCTTTGCGATTTGCTCAAGGATTGGCAGAAGGTCTTTCATGTTGCTGATTTTTTTCTCGTGAATCAGGATATAGGGATCTTCCAGTACACACTCCATCTTTTCCGGGTCTGTTGAGAAATAGGGAGAGGAGTAACCACGATCAAACTGCATGCCTTCCACCACATCAAGAGAGGTCTCCATGGCCTTGGCCTCTTCTACCGTAATGACTCCTTCCTTGCCGACCTTGTCCATGGCCTCGGCAATGATGTTACCAATGGTGGGATCATTGTTGGCGGATATCGTACCTACCTGGGCGATCTCCTTCTGGTCCTTGGTGGGCTTGGTCATTTTTCTGAGCCCATCTACGACGACCCCAACAGCCTTGTCAATTCCCCTCTTAAGAGCCATGGGATTGACTCCGGCAGCCACCAGCTTTGAACCCTCTTTATATATCGACTGAGCAAGTATGGTCGCGGTGGTGGTGCCGTCGCCGGCAACATCACTGGTCTTGGAGGCCACTTCCTTTACCATCTGGGCACCCATGTTTTCGAATTTGTCCTCAAGCTCGATTTCTTTGGCCACGGTAACGCCATCCTTTGTGATGACCGGAGACCCAAAGGATTTTTCAATGATGACATTGCGGCCCTTGGGACCAAGGGTGACCCTGACTGCATTGGACAGGGAATCTATGCCTGTTAACATGGCTTCCCTGGCCTTTATGTTGTACTTGATTTCTTTGGCTGACATTGTTTGCTTAACCTCCGTTGTTCGGTTATTATAAGTGCTATTTCTTTCGTGATGAAAAATTGTTAATTTAACTAATCTTCAATAATGCCAAGGACATCGTCTTCCCTCATTATCAGATACTCTTCCCCGCCGATTTTTACCTCTGTGCCGGAGTATTTGCTAAACAGGATGCGATCCCCCTCTTTTACATCCAGGGCTCTGATCTCGCCGTTTTCAAGGATCTTGCCGTTTCCGGCAGAGATGACCTTTCCCTCGGCGGGCTTTTCTTTTGCACTGTCCGGGATGATAATTCCCCCTTTGCTCTTCTCTTCTTCCTGTAAGCGTGTTACCAAAATTCGGTCGTGTAACGGACGAATTTTCATAGCATTTTTTCTCCTTTTTGCTATAGAATTATTCAGAATAAATAAGTTAAAACGAGCCGAAAGCCTCGGGCCTAAAGGCGAGCGACTCATGTGAGTCCCTAAAGGGTATCTCGTATATGGTTTTATCTTAGCGGTTTAAAAGGATGGCCAACCTGTTTTATTAGCACTCGCTAACGACGAGTGCTAATATAATTACGCTTTTTTGGAATGCAATACCTTTTGGCAAATAAATATTTTATAATACGTCCTTAATTATAGATAGCAACTCTTCATGGATCAGGCTGTTTGTTGCTAATATTTCCGGAATAAACGGAGAATAGCTGCTGCCCCGAAAGTCTGATATTTTACCTCCAGCTTCCTCCAGCAGGAGTTGGCCCGCTGCCGTATCCCATGGTTT
>JAUWHV010000177.1 GCA_030605675.1 Deltaproteobacteria bacterium
TGAGTCAATCATATTGATCCTGCGACTGTGGCGTCCGCCTTTGAAAGGGGTCATAAGCCACACCTTGACCATCTCTTCAGCAAGCCTGTGATCTATTGCCCTTCCCCCCATGCAGAGTATGTTTGAATCGTTGTGTTCCCGGCTCATCTCGGCAGTGAAAAGATCATGGCATAGGGTAGCCCTGACACCTGGTATGCGATTGGCTACTATGGACATGCCTATGCCTGTTCCACAGACAAGGATGCCCCTTTCACACTGACCGGATGCCACGGACTTTGCAACCTCGCGGCCCTGTATCGGATAGTCGACCGAATCCGGAGAGTAGCAGCCCAGATCCCGGACCTCATGTCCAAGTCCTATAAGTAAACTGTGTATTCTTTCTTTTAGTTCAAATCCACCGTGATCCGAACCGATAGCTATCTTCATGTAATTATTTACTCCCTGCCAAGGAGTGCGTAGGGTTACATCCTTTTTTAAATTCAAAATTCAAAATTTAGAATTCAAAATTGTGTCTGAACGGCCTTTTCGTTCAGACACTAGATATGTGTCTTACTGGTACTTGCGGAAGATCAGTACGGCGTTAGTTCCGCCAAACCCAAAGGAATTGGACATAACCACATCAACGGACTGGCTCCTTGCCTTATTTGGCACATAGTCAAGGTCGCATTCCGGGTCCGGGGTCTCATAGTTGATGGTTGGGGGAATAATCCCGTCTTCGATGGTCTTTACGCAAAAGATCGCCTCAACTCCCCCGGCACCTCCCAACAGGTGCCCGGTCATGGATTTGGTGGAGCTCACAGGGATCTCTTTTGCCTTGTCCTTGAAGACCGTCTTTATGGCCCTTGTTTCACACAGATCATTGAGCTGAGTACTGGTACCATGGGCATTGATATAGTCTATGTCCTGATAGCTAAGCCCGGCGTCCTCAAGGGCCATGGACATGCACCTTGCACCACCGTCTCCATCCTCGGGCGGGGCTGTGATATGATAGGCATCTCCGGTAAGTCCGTATCCAACTATCTCTGCCCGGATATCGGCGCCCCTTTCCAGGGCATGATTCAGTTCCTCGATTATTAGGATACCCGCACCCTCGCCGATTATAAACCCATCGCGGTCCTTATCAAAGGGCCTTGAGGCCTGTTCAGGCCTTTCATTCTTTATAGAGAGGGCCTTCATATTGGCAAAACCCGCAAATGCCAGTTGTGTGATCACTGATTCAGTGCCACCGCATATCATCACATCAGCCGCCCCTCTCTGTATATTTTTAAAGGCGTCTCCTATGGCGTGGCTACCTGCCGCGCAGGCAGTGCATACTACAGTGTTGGGGCCTTTTGCTCCGCACATTATTGAGATCTGGCCGGAGGCCATGTTAGGTATGGCCATGGGAATAAAGAACGGACTCACGCGTTTGGGGCCCTTATTCACAAGGACATCCCTGAAGTATTCAATTGATCCCAGCCCGCCAAGGCCACATCCGGTAATAACACCGGCTTTTGAGGCTTTGTCTTCCGGGATCTTGAGGTCCGCGTCTTTAACGGCCATCCGGGCCGCCGCCACACCCAGTCTTACAAAAGGATCTACCCGTTTAACCAGCTTCTCCGGCATGAAATCAACCGGTTCAAAGCCCTTTACCTCTCCGGCAATCCGGGAAGGATAGCCTTTTATGTCAAAACGAGTAACAGGACCTATGCCGGACTTTCCAGCTATCAGATTTGCCCAGCCGGCCTCAACCCCGATACCCACGGGGCAAAGAAGACCGAGACCTGTTACCACTACTCTCCGGTTCTGGTTTTGGTTTGTCATGTCGATATATTGTGTCGGTTTTAATTCAAAATTTAGAATTTAGAATTCAAAATTGTGTCTGAACAGCCTTTTCGTTCAGACACTGATTACCAGTGCCTTTTATGGTTCACTTTTCTCCATGTTCTTTGACAAAGTCAATGGCATCCTGGACCGTTTGCATCTTTTCCGCGTCTTCGTCGGCTATTTCCATATCGAATTCCTCTTCCATGCCCATGACCAGCTCCACAAGGTCCAAAGAATCCGCTCCAAGGTCATCCACAAAGGATGCCTTCGGCACCACCTTTTCCTTGGCAACGCTAAGCTGGCTTGCAATGATATCAATCATCTTGGTATCTATACTCATTTTTATCCTCCCTATATCCTGTTGGTCCAAAAGGATTGGACCTGTACGGTTAGCTTTTAGCCATTAGCGGTTAGACGCACAGATCCAAAGGATCGGACCTAACCAACAGTGAAATTTTAATCGCAGATCAATCCCCCATTTACATGGAGCACTTGTCCGGTGATATATGATGCCTCCTCCGAGGCTAAAAAACCCACTGCCTCAGCCACATCCTCAGGGCTTCCCATTCGGCCCGCAGGAATCTGGCTCAATAGCCGGTCCTTTACTTTTTCAGGCAATTCGGCAGTCATACCTGTTTCAATGAAGCCAGGGGCCACAACATTTGCAGTAATCCCCCTTGATGCCACTTCCCTGGCCACGGACTTTGTAAATCCCTCTAAACCGGCCTTGGATGCAGCATAGTTGGCCTGGCCCGGATTCCCCATAGAGCCGACTACCGAGCCTATACTGATAATTCGGCCCCATCTCTGCTTGATCATAGCCATAATGACTGCCTGGGTGCAATTAAATGCCCCCTTCAGGTTTACCGACATCACCAGGTCCCAGTCCTTTGCCTTCATTCGGGCAAGTAAGCTGTCCCGGGTAATGCCTGCATTATTAACCAGTATGTGGACCCCGCCATGGTCTTTGATGACTGATTTAAGGGCCTTGGAACTTGCCTCGGTATCCGCGACATCAAAGGGCAGGAAGCTGCCGGTCCCTCCGGCCCCTGCAATCTCGTCTAAGATTCCTTGGACAATTGCCTGATCGCAGACATCGTTTACAAAGATATTGGCCCCGAGGCGGGCAAGTTTGAGGCATATGACCCGGCCTATTCCCCTGGATCCCCCGGTCACTACTGCTATTTTCCCTTTAAGTTTCTGTTCGCCCGACATATTATAGTCCCCGCTCTTTTTGAATTCTCTGGATAAGAAGGGGTAATATTTCCTTGACGTCCCCAACCAGGCCGTAAGTAGTCACGTCAAAAATGGGGGCCTCAGCGTCTTTATTTATTGCCACTATGATCTCTGATCCTTGCATTCCAACTATATGCTGTATGGCCCCTGATACCCCGCAAGCCATATAGAGCTTGGGAGACACAGTAACACCTGTTTGACCAATTTGGGTGCGGCCGGATAGCCACCCGGCATCTACGGCTGCCCTTGTAGCCCCAACCGTACCCCCGAGTAAATCGGCCAACTCCCTGGCCAGCTCAACGTTCTTCTCCTGCTCAAACCCCCTGCCTGCAGTCACAATTACATCTGCCTCGCTAAGATTGGGACCTTCTGCCTGCTCCTTCACAGACTCAAGGACTTGGACCCGATGACTCAGCAGATCTTCCCCGGGAAGGATGCGGATCACCTCGCCTTTCCGTCCAGGATCAGGGGCATTGGCTTTCATGACATGTGGCCTGACTGTAGCCATTTGTGGCCGGTGCCCGGGGCATACAATGGTTGCGAGAAGATTTCCTCCAAAGGCCGGCCTGGTCTGGAGCAACGCCCTGTCCTCTGCCCGGATATCAAGTCCTGTACAGTCAGCAGTAAGTCCTGTCTTGAGAATCGTGGCGACCCTGGGTATATAGGAACGCCCCATGGCCGTTGCACCGGCCAAAATAATTTCGGGCCTTTCTCTTCCGGCAAGATCTGCGAGTATGTTCCCATAAACCTCGTCGGTGAATGTTGCAAGCTCAGGGTGGTCAACAACCAGCACCCTATCTGCCCCATGGAATATCAATTCCTGTGCTCTGGATTCAATTTCATGTCCCATGAGCACTGCGGTAACTTCTGTGTCAAGCTCGCCTGCAAGCTCCCCGGACTTTGCCAGGAGCTCAAGTGTCACAGGGGCAAGGACCCCGCTTCTGCACTCTGCAACCACCCATATCCCTCTCCAAGGACTTAAATCCGTTGCAAGCAGACCTTCCTCACCGTGGATTTCTAATGCCCCTTCAGGGCAACCATCCACGCAGATACCGCATAAGGTGCAGGCATCCTGATCAACAACGGCCACCTCGTCTTCTACAAAAATAGCCTCAAAAGTGCATGACTCTTCACATTCACCACATCCGGTGCACTTTTCTATATCAACCTTAAGCATTACAGAATTCCCGCTTCTTTGAATCTGGAAATCAGTGCTTCCACCTGTTCCTCTGCTGAACCCTCAAGCATCTCTCGCCGGGCCTCAAAAGTGGGAACCGATGTAGATACGACCTGAGTCGCGGAGCCTGCCAGCCCGACCATACCAGGCTCTGCTCCGAGTTCCTGGGCGCCCCATACAGGAATCTCAGCCTTTCTGGCCCGCATCTTCCCTTTGAGGGAAGGAAGCCTGGGAGTGTTGAGTGAGGCAAGTACTGTCAGGAGGGCAGGCATCTCAAGTTCAAGCATATCATAGCCATCTTCATTGATCCGCCTGAGATGCATTGTCTTTCCATCATCCAGGACACTGAGCGCGTTTACGCATGTCACATAAGGAAGGCCAAGCCGGACAGCCAGCCCAGGGCCTACCTGGGCCGTGTCACCGTCTATGGCCTGTTTGCCGCAAAGCACAAGGTCAACAGGCCCCAGCTTCTCGATTGCCTTTGCCAGTGTATAGGTGGTGGCCAGGGTATCTGCCCCGGCAAAGGCACGGTCTGACAGAAGGATTCCCTTATCCGCTCCAAGAGACAGGGCTTCTTTCAGGGCATTTTCCGCCTGTGGCGGCCCCATGCTCAGTACAGTGACCTCCCCGCCATATGTGTCTTTCAGCTGAAAACCGGCCTCAAGGGCATGGAAGTCAAAAGGATTTATGACAGCCTCTACCCCTTCCCGTACCAGGGTGCCCTTTTCCGTATCAAAACGCACGGTCTTCGCGTCCGGAACCTGTTTTATGCAAACCACTATGTTCATAGTAAAATGCGAATTGAGGAATTGAGGAATTAAAACCGTTCCATTACCATCAATCCTTCAATTCCTCAATTCCTAAATTCCTCAATCCCTCAATTAGTCTATATTATTTTTTGGCATACTCCTTGTTTAACGCTTGGCCGATAACGTTGCGCAGGATCTGGTTTGTGCCCTCATATATCTGGAGGATTTTTGCATCCCGCATCATTTTTTCAACCGGATAGGACTTCATATATCCATAGCCGCCCAGGATTTGGACCGCATCAGTGGTTACCTGCATGGCCATATCAGTGGCAAAAAGCTTTGCCATTGCAGATATTTTGGCAGTGTCCTTTGTTCCCTCATCAATGGTCCTGGCTATTGAATACACAAGGGCCCTTGAGGCCTCTATCTTTGTGGCCATATCCGCCAGCATATGCTGTAAGGCCTGAAAGGCGATTATCGGCTGGCCGAACTGTATTCTCTGCCTTGCATATTTGACCGCTTCATCCAGGGCCGCCTGGCCAAGTCCGACTGCTATGGCCCCTATTCCGGGTCTGGCTATGTCCAGAGTCCTCATGGCCATTATGAAGCCCTGGCCCTTCCTTCCAAGAATACGGTCCTTTGGAATGCGGCACCCATTCAATATGAGTTCCCTGGTTGATGAGGCATTCAGCCCCATCTTTCGTTCTTTTTTCCCGAAGCTGAACCCTGGATCACCCTTCTCAACAATAAAGGATGTTGCACCCCTTGCACCCTTGTTCTTGTTGGTCATGGCCACGATGGTATATATTTCTGCTTCACCGCCGCTGGTTATCCACTGTTTGGTGCCGTTTAAAACCCAGAGGTCTCCATCTTCCACTGCTGTAGTCTGGATCCCTGCGGCATCACTTCCGGCATTGGCTTCGGTAAGCCCGAAGGCTACAAGGCGCTTGCCTGCGGCAATATCCGGGAGATAGCGGGCCTTTTGTTCATCAGAACCAAAAAGCAGAATAGGATAACCTCCCAGCGCACTGGCGGCAAAAGTTGTAGTAACAGCGATGCAACCATAGGCAAGCTGCTCCAGCGCCAGGCAGTTTTCAAAACAGCCTTTTTCAAAACCACCATATTCTTCAGGGACATAAAGCCCGAAAAGATCCGCCTGGGCTATATCCTTCATGATATCCCATGGAAATTCCTCATTCTCATCGAGCTTTGCTCTTACAGGAATGATTTTTTCCACGGCTATCTGACGTGCCAGATCCACGATCATCTGTTGCTCTTCTGTCAAGAAATAATTGACTTGTGCCATATAGAAATCCTTTCTCTCCACTCAGTACCCATATTACCAGCACATGGCCACAGATCCCCAGGTAAAACCCCCTCCGAAAGCAACCATTAAAATACGGAGGCCCGGGGTCAACAGTCCTGTTCGATTAGCTTCATCCAGGGCAATGGGTATACTCGCCGCCGAGGTATTACCATACTTGTGAATATTGATAAAGATTTTCTCCTTAGGAAGCCCCAACTTCTCTCCCAGAAAATTAATGATTCGTATGTTGGCCTGATGAGAAAACAAAAGGTCTACATCATCTCCATTCCATCCATTTGCCTCCATGGCCTCCCATGCCGCAGATTCCATTGCTTTGATGGCATGCTTGAATACCTCTCTACCCTGCATCTGAATATACTGCCATCCCTTTTCAAGGTTTTCATGACTCACGGGGAAAGCTGTTCCAAGGCCCTTTATGATAAGAAGCTCTCCTAATGAACCATCTGAATGGAGGTGGGTAGAAAGAATGCCACGGTCTTCTTTGGTACCGGTAATCACAGCAGCCCCTGCTCCGTCACCGAAGATTACGCACGTATTCCGGTCTTCCCAATTTGTAACCCGGGAGAGCACCTCGCTCCCAATCACAAGGATCTTCATCCTGGAGTTACACCGAACGAACTTATCTGCTACGGAAAGCGCATAAAGAAAACTGGTGCAAGCGGCATACAGGTCAAAGGCCCCGGCTTTTTTTGCTCCCAGCTCATTCTGCACCAGACAGGCAACAGAGGGCATTGGCATGTCCGGACTCATAGTACCGACTATAATAAGGTCCAGATCCTGTGGGCGCACTCCTGCCATATCAAGGGCCTTTCTTGCTGATTGTGTAGCAAGATAAGAATTGGTCTCCTGGTCATTAGAGATATGGCGTTGAATGATACCGGTCCTGGTGCGTATCCACTCGTCGGTAGTATCCACCCGGCTTGCCAGATCCTTGTTGGTTACCACTCTTTGGGGTACGTGAGACCCTGTCCCGATGATTATACTGCGAATAGGCATTATGTTTAGACTTTAATCGATGGAGCCTCGTTGGGACTTTGATATCACTAGACTACCTTGAATAGATCCTGTCTTTTGGAAAGATAGTTATCAAGCTTATCAGCCAACTCTATCTCAGCAAGTTCATGGGCTAGTTGTATTGCATTTTTAACTGCTTTGGAACCGGAGAGCCCGTGACATATAATTGCTATCCCATTGACCCCTAACAGCGGAGCGCCACCGTACTCAGCATAATCTATTATTTTGTAGAACCTCTGAAAGGCGGATTTCAATGGATGTCCCATGTCGGCCATAAGACTTCCCCCAATCTCTGACTTCAGCATGGTGAGTATGGCCTTTGCAAGACCTTCACTCAGTTTTAGGCATATGTTACCCACAAATCCGTCGCACACTATTACTTCTACGTCGCCCTTGAAGACTTCACCGCCTTCCACATTGCCGACAAAATTCAGATCACTGTCCGCAAGGAGATCATACGCCTTTTTTACGAGCTGGTTGCCCTTGGTGTCTTCCTCCCCGATACTTAACAGCCCTACTCTGGGCCGGGAATTATCCAAAAGTTCTCTGGAGAATACTGAGCCCATCATTCCGAACTGTAGCAGATGAACGGGCTTGCAGTCTACGTTTGCCCCCACGTCTATCATGGTCACGGGCTTTTTCAGGGTCGGCATAAGCGTAGCGATGGCCGGCCGAACGCCATTGATTCTGCCCAGGGCAACCATGGCTGTTGCCAGCGTGGCCCCTGAGTTGCCTGCACTGAGCACAGCCCTGGCCTTTCCTTGCTGCACAAGTTCAAAAGCAACTCTAATTGAAGAATCCCTTTTCTTTCTCAGAGAATCAGCCGGGGATTCTTCCATATCAACTACTTGAGAGGCCGGATAGATGCTGATAGGCAAATCACCGCCGCCGTGCCGCTGAAGCGCTTCCCTCAGCACATCTTCCATCCCGACCAAGGTTATCTCAACGCCGTGATCTCTGGCTGCATCAACTGCTCCCTTTACTAAAACATCAGGGCCTCGATCACCCCCCATGGCATCTACTGCTACAGACATTTTCTAGTCTGAATCTTTTTCTTCATTGAATACTTTTCCCCTATAGGTACCACAATGGGGACAAATCCTGTGGGGAGGCTTGGGCTCTGTACATTGGGGGCATGTTGAAAGACTCGGTATGCGAAGCGCATCATGCGAGCGACGATTACCCTTGCGTGAACGTGAAGTTTTTCTTTGTGGAACTGCCATTTCTTAATACCTCTTAACTTTTAATATTTCAGCCTAACATAGATAAGCTGAAAAAGGATATTCATTTGACTGCTTCTCGCAGCTTTTTGTAATCGTTCACGGGATTACAACGCCCGTTTTACCGCAACCCACCGAACTGTAAGCGTTTACAGGGTGCTGCAGATGCGAGGCGGAGGGTACGCAGACGTACTCCCTGTACTTCAAGTGCCTGACAACAAAGCAGATGCGGTGCCCTGTGAATGCTTACAGCTTTTTTAACACACTAAATGGGCTATTCAAAGTTTCTGTTCGGCAACGGCATTCCTCTCTATTAAGATCCACACCGCACCCGGGACAGATGCCTTTACAATCCTCCCTGCAGACATGCCGCATAGGAATTTGTAGCAGAATCTGTTCCCTGAAAATTTCCCCTATCCGGATTTCAGCCCCATCATACAAGGATACTTCCATGTCTTCTTTACCAAGGGCTATTTCTTTTTTTCTCTCTATCGATTGACCAGGGACAAGTATATAGAAAAAAGATGTGTCTATTTCCTGGTTGTACTCCTCCAGACAACGGTCACACTTGATGACAATCAGGGCCGCAATCTTACCGTTTAGATGTACATCCCCATCAACACGGTGGAGAAAGACCTCCCCTTTTGCAGTGCCCTGTATTCTGCACTCCTCCATCTCAGACAAGAGCCCCGGCATGTCTTCGAATATCAGATTCAGACCATCTTCCGGAATGTCCTCTACAGGGACAGTGTTTCTAAAGCCTTTTACATTTTTGGTCATTAAACGCTAAGGCCAATGGCCTGGTTAATTTCAGATTATTAAAGCTTTTAGCACGAATTCCGCACTATATAGAATGGCTAAGCCTTGTCAAGATAGGTAGTGTCTGAACGAAAAGGCCATTCAGACACAATTTTGAATTTTGAATTTTGAATTTTGAATTAAAAAAGGAAATAATCTTAACATGTTACTTGTTCCTGACCTAAATTGAAAAAACAAAATTTGGAGTTTCCGTTTGGGCACTATGTAGAAGTAGGATTTACTATCCTGGCAATAATTATTCCTGCCTCGTAAAGGACATACAGGGGCACCCCCATCATGGCCATATTGAAGATGTCCGGTGTGGGAGTGAGAATGGCAGCCATTATGGCAATTAATAGAATCGCATAACGTCTATATCTTCCAAAGGTCTCAGGACCGCAGATTTTCAGCCTGCAAAGCAATGTCATGAGCAATGGAATTTCGAAGATCATGCCAAAGCTAATAAGAAAAAGTCCAATAAAATTCACAAACTTACCCACAGCTATTACAGGCCGCAGGTGTTGTGACTGGTAACCCAGGAGGAAGTTTATCCCAAATGGAAGGGTTATAAAAAAACAGAAAAGGGTTCCTGCATAAAAGAGCAGAAGCGCGGACAGCATAAACACCAGGGAAAATTTTCTGGAAAAACCAAGCACCTCTACCAGCCCCTGCGAAATACGCCAGAGTATCCACGGCGCCAGGAGAATTAATGCCCCAACACTTGAGAGCTTGAGCAGGGCCAGCATCGGCTCCAGCACTCCAAAAAAGGCCAAGTGCTGCTCAAAATGGGACTGAAGAAAGGCCAGGAAATGAGGAGAAAGCCAGTATAGAATGGCAGTGAGCCCTGCAAAGCAAATCGCGGTTTCCAGTAGAAAACGCCTTAAATATTTAAGCAGGCGCACCAGGGTCTGGGCCGGAGATTCAGGCATAGTTTTTTGCTCTACCTAAATTGAGCGATTAGCCTCTAGCGGTTAGCTGTTAGTTTAATGATTACAGGATGTTTTACTATTACAAAATTAGCTGTTAGCGATTAGCTGTTCATCACGGATTACCACACTAATCCGTGATGAACCATTTTTCAAAGCCAAACGCTAATGGCTAACAGCTAATTGCTCAACTGCCGAGTTTTTCCCGCACATAGTCCACGGCATTCCGGAAAAAGGCCAGTCCTGCCCCTTCCTCGGGCAATTCTTCCCTGGTCCATCGTGGATGGTTAGTCCTGTGATGAAAGGCCTCCGGATGGGGCATCAGGCCCATGAGCCTGCCTGTAGTATCGCAAATGCCGGCTATGGCGAGCTCCGAGCCATTTGGGTTGTAGGGATAGTCTTGCGTGGGCTCCCCTGTTACAGGTGATGCATACTGAAGTGCAATAAGGCCTTCTGCCACCAGCCTGTCCCTTGCAGATGTGTCAATTGTTACGAACTTTCCTTCTCCGTGTCTTATAGGCAACTCAATACGGTCTATTCCACGGGTGAATATGCAAGAAGAGCCCGGAGATACCTTGCAAGTGACCCACCGGTCTTCGAACCTGCCGGAATCGTTATAGGTAAGACTTACGTAGCGTTGTTCATAATCACCATCAAAACCCGGCAGGAGACCGGTCTTCGCCATCAACTGAAAACCATTGCACACCCCCAGTACCAGACCCCCTTTTTCCACAAATTTCAGGAGCTGATCCAGCAGACGTTCTCCAGTCCCCCTGACCCTGGCATTCCGGAGCCTGTAAGCCCCGGCCTGTGCCGCCCCCAGATTATCGCCATCTAAAAATCCACCAGGCAGGTTCAGGAAATGATAGTCATCCATGCGGACGCTCCCATCCAGGAGATCACTGAGGTGTACTATGTCAACCTGGTCTGCACCGGCCAGCCTGCAGGCATTGGCCATCTCCATCTCACAGTTGGTTCCATATCCGGCTGTAACTATTACACGTACTTGGGATGTCATGTACTACTCCAGTCTCCCCTCGGTTAACTTATAAGCACTAATTTAAAAGACTAGCTCAGTTCACGGACATATTGAATATCGAACAGGGAATTTCGAATCATGAAGTTTTCTTGCCCTTCGACATTCTGCGGTTCCTTGTTCGATATTCGATATTCGTTGTTAGGCCTCCAGCCACTGATTAACCTCGTTCTCAAGGAGTTCATAAAAGGCATCAGAGCCTCCTAAGCCGGCTCGACCGAAGGTATAATTGATTTCAATAAATAAAGGAATATTAGATCCCTCCAAAAAAACAAGGTCAAAACCTGCCATATTGATCCCAGTATGTGTGCACAGCTTTTTTACTGCATCTCTTCCCATGGCTTGCAACTCCGGATCGGACCGGGAATCAATTTGTCCACCCTTTGCAATATTGTGGAGAAAACCCGATGTGTTGCATCGCCAGTAGCTCTGTATGTGATTTCCTATGATCACAACCCTAAGATCCCTTTGGAGATTAGGAATAAATTCCTGCAATACAAATCCAAAAAGGCCCTGTATTTCAAAATGCTTGAGTATTTCTGTTGCCTGCTCCAGGTCCCGGTCGTTTCTTATCAACCAAACCTGGGAGCCCTCTCCCCCACTGGTCCCCTTTATCACAAATGGATAATCCGGGAGCCTGGCGCGGTGGCTCATTTCAGGGTGATCGCCCAACATGGTTTCCACTCGTGGAAAGATCCACGTCTTCGGGTGAGGAATCCCGCAACTCCAGAATAGCAGGGTATCTCCCACCTTTCCCTCCCACTTAAATCGAAGACTGTAGTTCGGGAAAACATTGGCACACAGAGTGCGGCACAGGAAATAGAGTTCTCCGGACACCGTCTGTGGTAATATAATTGCCCTGGCTTTTGTGAGGTTACGGACTAGTTCCTCATCCCAGATGCCCCTTTCCCAGTAAAAGAGGTCGCCTTTAATCATGGGATGAAAGGATATTACAGGGCCTTTGGCATCAGGCCTGGGTTTCTGATTTATAATATTTTCCTCCAATCTGTAATTGAACGTCTCGGAAATTCTACAACTCATTGAATTTACAGGAGGTTGTTGAAGCTTGGATTCTTGCCCCGCCATTCTCCCAGAACCCATTATTCCATAATTCCCTATTGCTACAATACCCGGTTGGATACTGTCACATCAAGTTGTTGACAACAGGAAATATTATGGGGGAATAGGGGAATACGGGACGCATTGACTAGCTTGTTCACCTTCTGCCCGCGATCATCGTACTTGATGAACTGAACCACGGGGCAGTGCCCAGGCTAGCGCGGTCCACACGTCGCCCCACGCAAAGCACCCCCAGGTGGGTAAGCCAAGAGCCTTCGGCCAAAAGGTAGTGGTCCAGCAGTTCCTGATCGCATTTCTCCATGTACTTGAGAGCGTTCTCGGCGTTACTGATGAAGACCTTGTTTCTCCGGTCCAGCTTGTAGAATACAAAGGAAAGCAGAATAAGCAACAATCCTAGCACCACGCCAATGGGCTGAACCTGTGTGTTACCTTCCAGCCTAGCGAAGAGGCCTGTGGCGAGAAGTGTGGACATCACTATGTAAAAATTGAATGTGGTCAGTCGCTGAGATGCATGCATGTGGAAATAGTTCCATATGTATTCTCTTTCTTCTTTGGTTACTGCTGTGTCCATACTTCTCCCGTCCAGTCCAATCTAATTTTCAAGATCCTGTACAGGCATGATGGGCAATGCTCCGCCGCAGTCTGACAACCGACCGTGATTCTTCTCCCAGTCAGGTGTAAGAGTCTCTCTCTGACGATATCGAAGAAGAAGGTCAGATGCAATGCATAATGCAGAATCGGCTATTTACTCCTCTGCCGCTTTGACCCTGTATGTTTCCGCTGGGGTTTAGCATCTTTGCTTTGTCCTTCTATTTTGGCCAGTAGAGCGGAGGCTGGTTCGCAGGAGCGACCTCCGCGGCGGGCCAGTTCTGCCTCCGTAGGAACCAGTTCGCCGCGGAAAGCCTTGGCCAGGATCGACTGCGTGAGTTTGTCGAGATGAGTTTTGGCTCTTTGGTATCGTGCCTCGATTTGATCAGCGATTTTGAAAAGGGCTTCGACACGGCGGATGATTTCCTTTTGCTCTTCAATGGGTGGAATTGCGATTGGCTACTTGGCAATAGATTTGCCCGTAAGATGCTTTATGGTCGTTCCAGTAAATAATGAATCTAATCGCTTGTTATCAGCATCGACCCGTAAGTTATAGACAAGCCATTTGGACTGAATGTTGCCTTTGAGTCTAATTCTATGTAGAGCTTTTTGATAGATAAGTCCTTCTGTATTGTTCTCCCAAACGGCCCCTCTGCAGGGCTCGCCCCCCTCACAAACTAAAACGTCTCCGTGACGCAGACTTAGTTTTTCACGATCTTCTATCGTTGCTTTTATCTCTTGCAGGTCGTTCAGATCAAATCCGAACCATCTAACATTAATATTTCGCAGGTACCTTGTGGGGACACCAACGTTTTTCTTCTTGTCTAACATTTTGCCAAGTCTTGACTCGGCAATTTCTGACAGAAAGGTCCAATCCCATGTCTCTGGATGATCGAAGAAGCTTCTTATCACTTTTCAAGTGATTACGTATTGTACTGATTTTAGTGATATTTAGAATATTGGCGGCGTTGGTGATCAAGATTCCGTGATGGTCTTGTCAGTCGTGACCTGTACCAAGGCGTAATCGGCATTGACCGTACCTTTTTCACCAATCTCTATGTCAACCTGCAGTTCTTCACTGATCTGATAGAAGACGGTCAAGAAGCCCTTGCCGCAAGACGCAAGACCCACGGCCTCACATTTGAAATCAGCGATAAGTTTCTTGACGACGATTTAACAGCAGGTTTTCGGGGCATGTATTTTACCAGTAACGAAGGATCGGCCTGTGAGATCTTTGCAGAATACAAAATCGGCGACAACTGGCAAATCGCTCCCGGACATATGACCTTCAGCGGCCCTGAAAACTCACGCCTGGGCCAGTTCAGTCATAATGATATGGCCTATCTGAGGTTGAGATATAGTTTTTGAAGACAGGAAGGGGGCGAGAGGGCTCGTGATGAAAGTAACAAGGATTGATAGTCTTTAAAAACCTACTGGCACACCTGATCCTCTAACTCGCAGTGTTCTGGCTCAATGTCGAGAATCAGGGCAATTGAACTCTTTATGAGGTGAATTTCTTCGTTTGAAATCTTTCCGATTTTTTCCGCAAATCTCTTATGGCTAATGGCCCTAATCTGAAAACAGTCAACTACCGATTTTTTCTGAAGGCCATTGTCTGAGCTGGGTTCCAGAGAAACAAAAAACGGGTTTTCCTCCCAGTACGGGTTCCAGGCAGTGATAGGTACAACAATGGCAAGTTTGAGATGTTTGTCGTGACCACCGTTCAAGATGACTATCGGCCGTCTTTTCTTGATTTCATCCCCAATGGTTGGATCAAGATTTACCCAATAGATTTCACCGGTTTTCAAAATTTTCCCCTTCTATCGATTCAAAAAGGTTATCATACGGTGTTCTGCCGATCACCTCCATGGCTGTCATCCTTTTGAGTTCCCGAAGCCTTTTGCGATCTTCTCTTACCTTGGCATTGACAGCCTCTCGCATATACTCGCTTAGGCTTCTGTAACGTAAATCCTTATAGACCTTCTTGATGAATTCATAATCTTTTGGGTCAATCTGAATTTTGGTTTGAGTCAGCATATTGCACCTCCTATTTTTTTATTTTGCCATGATATGGCCCCAATGTCAAAGGTATAAAAATAGGGATACTCTATGGGTATATAAACAATACCAAGCCCATGAGCGCCCCTCCAAGAGAAGAAAAAAACTGTTCTTTTCACCGCCCGGAAGCGAACGACTTGGCGGTGAGAAAAATGGTCTCTGCCGGAATACCTCCATCGAGCAAGCCAAGCCCCCGCCTATCTCCATAAATCATAGTGAACCATAGGATTGTCCAAGCTACATTTTCTTGACATATCACATCTTTTTTTTATTGAAAATCCTTTATAATAATGTTTCGGTAAAAGGTAACTCATGGGCATGAAAGCTATGCATACAAGGATTAGCATCTGGCACCTGTTCTTTGCTCTCTCATTTCTGGTCTGTGGTTCGTGCCGAGGGCAACGTGTACAATCGAATGCCTGCCACGACAAGAGGGAATATTTCGAAATTTATCTCTGGGCAAAGAACCCTTAATTGTAAATATTTTATATTTTAATAAATCGAAGTACTAGTCCAAGGCGGGAATGGTGATCTCACTGGGCAGTCCGGTCTGGACAATCAATAGCCTTTTTTGTCTCCCTCGCAATCATCAGCTCCTCATTAGTAGGAATCACCAGGACCTTAACCTCGCTGTTCCGGGTATTGATCTCCCGGATATTGCCGCCGGGAGCAGCATTTTTCTTGGTATCAATTTCAATGCCGAGCCTGTTCAGCCCCTGACACGATTTTCCCCGGATGAGTGGTGCGTGCTCCCCAACTCCTGCCGTAAAAATGATGGCATCAACACCTCCAAGGACCGCGAAATAGGCACCTATGTACTTTCTGATCCGGTAGGTGTAAATATCAAGCGCTACTGCCGCCCGCTTATCGCCCTTCTCCATTCTGTCAATCACTTCCCGCATATCATTGGTGCCGCACAGCCCCTTGAGGCCGCTCTCTTTGTTAAGCAGCCAGTCTATTTCCTGCAATGACATGCCTAAGTGATCACCCATAAAAAAAGGCAAGGCAGGATCAAGATCACCCGACCGTGTTCCCATCACTAACCCGGCAAGAGGCGTCATGCCCATGGTAGTATCAACGGATTTGCCGTTTTTTATGGCAGCCATGCTGGCCCCGTTTCCGATATGAATGGTAATGAGATTAAGCTCTGTGAGCGAGCAACCCAGATACTCCGCCGCCTGCTCGGAGACATAGGCGTGGGAGGTGCCGTGGAAACCGTAACGCCGTACCTTGTGCCGCTCGTACATCTCGTAGGGAATGGCATAGAGAAACGCCGTCATAGGAATAGTCTGGTGAAAGGCAGTATCAAATACCGCAACCTGCGGCGCATCCGGAAAGATCGATCCGGCAACCTCAATCCCCATCAGATTTGAAGGGTTATGCAAAGGGGCCAGGGGGATGTTTTCCTTAATGGCTGCGATCACGTCTTCATCAATAATCACGGTTGAGTGAAACGCCTCCCCGCCATGGACCACGCGGTGGCCCACAGCCGAAATATCGGCCTTGTCCGCAATGACTCCGTATTTTGGATCAACCAGCAGGCCCACGATGCGGTTCAGCCCCTCACGATGGTCAGCGATCATACTCTCGTCAACATTTTTTTCAGATTCACCATTGGGCCGGACTGTTCTGTGTGTGAGAATGCTGCTCTCTTCACCGATTTTTTCAGCCAGACCTCCTGCCAGTATCTTACGGTATTCCATGTCGAACAATTCGTACTTGATGGATGAACTCCCTGTGTTGATCACGAGTATTTTCATGACTAAACTTTTTCCGCTTGCGCCTGAATTGCCGTAATCGCAACCGTGTTCACTATATCCGCGACCGTGCATCCTCGGCTCAGGTCATTCACAGGATGTTTTAGCCCCTGAAGAATGGGACCGATAGCCACTGCTCCTGCTGACCTTTGAACCGCCTTGTAGGTGTTATTGCCCGTGTTCAGATCAGGAAAGATAAACGTGGTGGCCTTTCCTGCAACATCGCTCTCAGGCAACTTGGTCTTGGCAACCGAGGAATCAACGGCTGCATCATACTGGATAGGTCCCTCGATTTTCAGGCCGGGGAAGAATTCCCGGGCCTTTTCTTTTGCAATCCTGGTTGCTTCACGGACCTTGTCCACATCCGCTCCCTTGCCTGACTTCCCTGTAGAATAGGAGAGCATGGCTACAATCGGATCAATGCCAAAGGTCTTTGCGGTTTGTGCAGAGCTGATGGCAATTTCAGCCAGTTGGCAGGCATTTGGATCAGGATTAATTGCACAATCCCCATAGACAAGCACCCTGTCCTCCAGGCACATCAGGAATACGCTTGAAACAATGGAGAAACCCGGCCTTGTCTTGATGATATGAAGGGCAGGGCGGATCGTTTCTGCAGTACTGTGGACCGCGCCGGAGACCATTGCATCAGCACGCCCCTTGTACACCATCATGGTTGCAAAATAGTTTGCATCTCTCATCATATCGAGCGCATACTCCTCTGTGATCCCCGTATGTTTCCTTAAATCAAAATAGGTCTGCACGTACTCATCAAATAACTCGGATTTCAGGGGATCTATGATATTCGCAGAGCTCATCCGCAGTCCCAGTTGCGCGATCTTCCCACGGATCAGATCTTCATTGCCAAGGAGAGTGATATCCACCACCTCCCGGCGAAGCAGTATCTCAGCAGCCCGCAAGATTCTCTCGTCCTCGCCCTCTGGTAAGACCACGTGTTGCTTGTTTGCCTTGGCCCTTTGCACCAGTTCATATTCGAACATCTTCGGAGTAATAGTGGTGGTGTGGGTTGTAACGACCCTTTCCTCCAACTGCTTTGTATCCACATTTTTTTCAAAGACCGCCAGGGCCTGCGTTATCTTCCGGTCATCATCCGGTGAGATTATGGCGTGGATATTGGTAACATTTGTTGCTGTGGGGAAAGTATTCTCTTTGACGCTGAGAATAGGCACCATCAGGGGAAATCCTTTGATGAGATCCCATATTGGCTTTTCCGGTTTCAAGCCACCGGTCAACATGATCCCGGAGATATTTTGCTCGGACGCGGACGAAACCGCAGCCAGGCAGGCGACGATTACGTCCGCCCTGTCTCCGGGAGTAATAATCAGTGAACCATATTCTATCCTGGTCAAGAAATTATGCAGTTGCATCGCTGCGATCGTAAAGTTGTGCACGTGCCGGTTCAACTGTTCTTCCCCGTATAACACCTCAGCACCTAAAAGCTTCGCAATCTCGCCCACTGTGGGGTTACCAAGAGATGGTTCATCCGGCATGGCGTAAAGCAATTGTTCTCCGATCAAGTCCTTTTCTTTCAGGAGCTTGATAATCGTCTCTCTATCCTTTGGTTCTGTGCGGTTAATGATTGTGGCAATTGTGTGACATTTTTTTTCACTCAGGGATTTAAGAGCCACTTCGACGGATCGGACTATATCATCCGTGCTCTTCTGGTGTGCGTTGGTCACCAATAAGACCGGGCATGACAGGTTTTTACTGATCTCCGCATTGATATCGAACTCAAAGGCAGCCGCGGAACTCACAAAGTCAGTGCCTTCGCATAACACAAAATCGCAACCATCACTTAATTGGTTATACTTATTGATTATTCCCTCAATCAATTCAGTTTGCCTGCCTGGCGAAACCAGATTGCCGGCCTCTGTTGCGGTAAATCCGTACATTTTATCGTACGGAATCCCCAGGTCAAAATATGAGGAAACAAGATTGATGTCATGATCCTGATCTTTGGTGTCTGAAATAATCGGGCGGAAAAAGCCAACCCTGTCGATTTTCCTGAGCAGCATCTCCATCACGCCCAGAATAATGGCTGATTTTCCGCTCCTTGCTTCAGTGGCTACGACATAAAGGTTGTTTGACATGGTAGCCTCCTACTGTCGGAAATCTGTGATTCGTGGCTCCCGCCTTTAAGGAGGGTGGGGAGAATATGGCGGGCGATGGGCGACTCGAACGCCCGGCCTTTGGCTCCGGAGGCCAACGCTCTATCCAACTGAGCTAATCGCCCGCTCTATCTATATTTTAGGCACTTTAATTTGGCCGACATTGATTGTCAAACCTGATCAAGCAGTAGCTCAGTTCAATGAATGACGTGGCATTTACGGGTTATCTGTCCCGGTTGGAAAACTACGCATTTTTTATTAGACTATGAGTGAAGGCGTTTCAAAAAATAATGCCACCATGCCCTTGACAAGACAGATGTCAAATAGCAAAAGACATGTGATAAAAAACAAGTTAATAAAAAGGAGTTAATAAATGAACAAACGCTATCTTATGGCTCCGGGTCCTGTAACTGTGGCACCTGAGGTTCTGGCAAAAAT
>JAUWHV010000063.1 GCA_030605675.1 Deltaproteobacteria bacterium
CTAAAGGTCTTTAACAACCTGAAATGGGGAACCAGGGACCCTGTGGCATTCAGAGACAAGGAATTTGGCCTGGTTCGCTTAAGGGCCCATGGGATATGCAATATACAGGTGAGCCAACCCGTACTCTTTGTGAACACCCTGGTGGGTACACAGGCAAGCTACGGCATAGACAATTTAGAAGACTATCTGAGCGAAGTTATCGTCTCGAGATTAAACGATCACCTGGGAGAACACCTTAAGACCCTGCTTGACCTTCCGAGCCGGTATGAAGAGTTGGCCGGGGGACTTTCTGAAAGATTGACAAAAGACCTGGCCCACTATGGACTTGCCCTCAGAGGTCTCTATCTGAACGCAATCACCCCTCCTGCAGAGGTTCAACAGGCCATAGACGATAAAAGCAGGCTCGGAATCCTGGGAAAAGACCTTCAGGGCCTTATGCAGATGAAGGCTGCCATGGCCCTGGAAAAGGCTGCCGAAGGCGAAGGCCTTGCCCAGGGGGGTATAGGCATGGGCCTTGGTTTAATGATCCCGGGCCTTCTTGGAGGTCTTCAAACAGGGACTGGAGCCGGCCAGCCACGAGATACCGGTCAGGAATATTGCCCGGAATGCGGCCTGTCAGTGGAGACTAAGGCCAGATTCTGTCCCCACTGCGGTCATCAGATCCTCGTCCTCCGGCAGTGTGGAATTTGCGGAAAAAATTTGAGCCCCAAGGCCAAATTCTGCCCTGCATGCGGGGCCCCTGCGGGTCAAACCCACGCCCCCAAGATCTGCAAAGAGTGTGGCTCTAAAAACCGTCCTGAGGCAGTATATTGTAACCAGTGCGGCGGGGAACTTTAGGGCTAACCTATGAATACCTACAAATCATGGAAGGCCAAAGGTTACTGTCCTCAGTGCGGCGGGCCGGTAGATCTCGAAGCAGGAGACCCGCTGTTATCCTGCTCCTTTTGCAAGACCCGCCTCTACATGGTCCCCAGAGGACCGCTCAGATACACACTGCCTGTCAAAGACGGATTGACAACACGGCGAGAAGGAAGATTGTTATACCTTCCATACTGGAGGTTTAAAGGGCTAAGATACAAGGTCTTTGATCAAAGACAGGTAAACGGCTCCCTGCTGGATACTACGGTAACCGCCCTTTCAGACATCGACACCGGTTCAAGCCTTGGAATCCGCCCACAAGTTGCGACATTGAACCTGGTAGTAAACGGAAACCACCTTATCCCACCACAGAAAAATGCCAAAGAGGCCTTATGTATTGCAGAAAAGCGATTGCTGCAATTCGAGGAGGACACGGTCCTCTTTGAACGGTTTGTTGGTGAAACCCAGTGCCTGATCTACGCCCCATTCATCCTGATGGAGTTTCCAAGAAGAGGAAGATATGTATTAAAAGGCGTCTGGGGGATATGCACTGAGCAAGAGATTGACAAATCAAAAATCACAGCCCTATTAAAGTCCCTGGATGGGTCTTCTCAACAAAACTCTTTACACTTTTTGCCCCTCATATGTCCTGAGTGTGGTTACAACCTGCCTGCCGCATCCGGGGCGGTGGCCCTCCTGTGCCGGAACTGTTCCAGGGCCTGGTGGGTAAAACGCAGTCGATTTTCTCCGCTTGCATATAGGGCCTTGAAGATATCCGCATCGAGCAAGGATCTCAGCTTCTTGCCTTTCTGGCACCTGACCCTGGGCCTTTCCGGTCTGCCGATAAAGAGTAGATCTGACCTGCGACTTTCGGTGATATCATACCAGAATCCACCTGAAGCCTGGAGCCGGGAAGCAGTGCAGATCCTGATCCCTGCATTCAAGCTCAGTCCAAGGCTCTTCCTCAGGGTGGCCGGGAACATGAGCCTGGCACCCATTGATTTGTCTCAAGGGGACCAGGGCCTGAAACCGGGACAGAGAACTGAGCCAGTCAGATTACCCCTTGAAGAGGCAGCCCAGGCCGTAAAGGTTATCCTCTCATATCTCCTTAAAAGACACCGCAAACTATATTCCCTTATCCCAAAAACTCGTCTTAGACTGAGACATACCAGGCTGGTCTATCTTCCCTTCAAACTTCAGGGCCGGGAATTTGTAGACCTTTGTTCCGGTCAGGCCATACCTGCCAATGCTATAGAGCTTGGGAAATCCATCTAGTACCGTGTCTCATAAAAAAGTTGCCATTGCGAGCGTTAGCGAAGCAATCTCGTGGCGTAGTTTGTGAGCCCAAGTTTGCGTATCATGAATGATTGACAAAAGAGATACCGTATCGTATTATAAAAGAAAAGATACGGTATAAAACATGACAAAACCATACATTCCAGAAACTCTGCCCCTTGACTGTGTTTCGTGGGAGTCTCTTTTGCCTAATATCGTAAAGGCAAATTCAGCTCTTGCCAAATTTGATGGGCTTCTTGAAAATATCCAAAATCCACTCCTGTTTCTTTCCCCACTTATGACAAAAGAGGCGGTACTTTCGTCAAGAATTGAGGGAACTCAGGCGTCATTCAGCGATATTCTTGAATTTGAGGCCTCACCAAAACGTAAAATTCAGAATTACGATGATATAGAAGAAGTTCTTAATTACCGGGAGGCATTGCTCTATGCTACCAGGGAGCTGAATAACAGGCCTATTTGCCTGAACCTGATTCGTGATATCCATTCCATTTTGCTCAAAGGTGTCCGAGGTCAAAATAAGGCACGTGGTGAATTCAGGAAAATTCAAAATTGGATTGGGCCACCAAACTCCACGTTGAAAACAGCATCATATATTCCGCCATCGCCGGAGGTAATGGTGCAAAGTCTGTCCAATTGGGAAAAGTATTGTCATTACGATGAGAAAGACAGGATTGTGCAACTTGCGGTAATTCATGCCCAATTTGAAATCATTCATCCATTTTTAGACGGTAATGGTAGGATTGGAAGAATAATGATACCGCTATTTCTCTATGAGAAGAAACTCCTAAAATACCCTTCCTTGTATGTTAGTGAATTTTTTGAAAAAAACAGAAAGGAGTATTATTCAAATTTATGGGCGATCTCGAATAAAAATGCTTGGAATCAATGGATAAATTATTTTTTGAAGGCAATAATCATCCAAGCGAAATTGAATACAAAACGGGCAAAGCAGGTAACCACGCTATATGATGAAATGAAAAAGGTCATTCAGGAAATTTCTAAGTCCCGTAGCGCTATTCAAATCCAAGATTTTCTGTTTTCAAAAATCATGTTTGAAACGCCAGACTTTACAGCATCTTCTAACCTTTCAAAGCCACATGCTGCAAGAATTATAAAGAAATTACTGAGTAACAATATCATAAAGGTAATATCTCCTGCTCAGGGTAGGAGACCAGCAATTTACGCATTTACTGCCCTAATGGAGATCGTACAAACTTAAAAGC
>JAUWHV010000178.1 GCA_030605675.1 Deltaproteobacteria bacterium
CCTTTCTGCAACAGGCAAAATAGATGCGGGCTGCCTGGGCGTATGATTCCACCCGGTCCTTGGGATGAAAAAAACGCTGGGAGGAAAGATATTCATAACCGTTCACAGGTTCACAGGTTCAGGGTTCACCGAAAATCTGAGCAATTGTTTCGTGAGTTCTGAACGGTTTTGCACCGATTCAGCCCTTCAAATTTCTTGACCAGTAGTTTCCAATAGTGGTACAGACTGATCATAGCTATGCTGTGCGTGTAAGTGGGAGTATTTTTTCACCGCCCGCCCTAGTTGAATTGAAAAACAAAGGCATTCAACGGGGTAAACTTCGCTCGAGACGCAAAGTTCGCAGAGGAAAAATATATTTTCTTTTCTGCCCTCCATGCCCTGTGGAATGCGAAGCCTATTCCTCCGGGGTCAGCAGAAAAGAAAATACGCTTATGCTAAAACCATAGCATGGCCATTCAAAGCATATATACTGACTAATAGAATTGTATAGTTGCCGTAAGGAAGTAAACTTAGCGTTCTTTGCGTCTGGTTGAACTATTTGACTACTCAACCACTTGACGAGGTCTGTAAGTAGCGAACATTAAAAAACAGCAAGAAGATCTTTGGAGAGAGGATAATGGCTATATATAAATGCGAGGTCTGTGACACGGTTTACGACGAGGAAAAAGAGGATGTAAAATGGGATAATCTCCCTGACAATTGGATCTGTCCTGTGTGCGGATACGGCAAATCCTACTACAAGTTAGTTCAAGATGTAGCCGTTATACCAGATACGTCTGACACGCCCGGCTATCGGGATGAGTCCTGGAGAACACCCGAACTGGAAGGCTACATGGTGGATATCCATAAAATATCCGAAACAGGCCACTCCATCATCGAGCCCATGAGGACAGAGAGATCAACCTTTTCATGGGATGAGATACTTATCAAGGGGGCTCAACTTGCAAGAATACCGTTGAATCATGATGAGGCGGTTAACACAAAGACGATAATCGGGCCTAAGGCAAGAAAGCCGATGGTTATTGATACTCCCATCTATATTACACACATGTCGTTTGGCGCCCTTTCAAGAGAGGTCAAAATCGCATTGGCAAAAGGGAGCGCCGCAGTAAAAACCGCGATGTGCTCCGGCGAAGGAGGAATCCTGCCGGAATCCATGGAAAATGCGTACAAGTACATTTTTGAATATGTACCAAACAAGTACAGCGTCACTGAAGATAATCTGAAAAGGGTGGACGCCATTGAAATCAAGATTGGGCAATCGGTAAAACCGGGAATGGGTGGGTACTTACCGGCGGAAAAAGTGACAAAGGAGATAGCGAAAATTAGAGGGGTCAACGAAGGATTCGACATCATAAGTCCTTCCAATTTTGAAGATATCAAGAACAGAGATGATCTAAAGAAAAAAGTTGAATGGTTGAGGAATACTTCGGACGGCAGGCCGATAGGGATTAAATTTGCGGCAGGGAACGTTGAAGCTGATCTGGAGGTGGCTTTGTATGCGGATCCGGATTTCATTACCATCGACGGACGTCCCGGTGGAACAGGTGCGGCGCCCAAATTCATCAAGACCGCAACATCTGTTCCCTCGATTTTTGCATTATATCGAGCAGGAAAGTTCCTTAAGGAGAGGGGAGTTACAGATGTCTCTCTGGTTATCACAGGTGGATTGAGGATCTCTTCGGATTTTGCAAAGGCCCTTGCCTTAGGGGCAGATGCGGTTGCGATTGGGACCTCCGCTTTAATGGCTTGCGGATGTCAGCAGTATAGGATCTGCAACACGGGAAGATGTCCTACCGGAATTACGACTCAGGATCCCGAATTGAGAGTAATGTGCAACATTGATGAGTCGGCTAAGAGACTGGAAAATTTCTTACGGGTCTCTACTGAAGAACTCAAAGATTTTGCCAGGTTGACCGGCAATAATAAGGTTCACGGGCTTTCGATCCATGATCTTTGCACGACAAATTCAGAGATCTCTAACTATACAGAGATTGAACATGTTTCTGGTAAAAGAGATTACAAAAGAGCCTGATTATCAGGCCGCTCTGGATGAAGTAGCAAAGATTATGTAAGGGCTGAATAATGATAAATAAAAAACTACCAGACAGACGGAGGTGATTTCATGGAAGAGCTGGAGATTGGTTGCGGCAAACCAACCGGTGCAGTGGTTGGCGAACCTGCAAAGGATGAGGTTATTGAACAAGAGCAAGAAAAGGCAAAGGAGGTAGTCATGGCAGTAGCAAAGATAGGAAAAAAAGCCCCGGATTTTCAAGCCCCGGCATTTCATAAAGGCAAATTTAAGCAGGTGAAGCTCTCAGATTATCTGGGGAAATGGGTCGTGCTCTGCTTTTATCCTGGAGATTTCACTTTTGTTTGACCGACTGAGTTGGCGGCAGTTGCCACCAAATATAATGAGCTGCAGAAGTTGGACGTGGATGTCCTGGCAGTCAGCGTGGATAGTCAGTTTGTCCATAAGGTCTGGCAAGAGGAAGAACTTTCCAAAATGGTCGATGGAGGTGTCCCTTTTCCTATGGTATCTGACGGCGCGGGCAAGATAGGTTCGGTCTACGGCGTCTATGACGAGGCCAGTGGCGTGGACGTGCGCGGTCGGTTTATAATTGACCCGGACGGGGTCATTCAGGCCATTGAGGTACTGATCCCGCCAGTGGGCCGCAATGTGAGCGAGTTGCTTCGACAAATACAGGCATTTCAACTGGTCAGAAAGACAAAGGGTGCAGAGGCCACCCCATCGGGATGGCAGCCCGGAAGGCCCACCCTCAAACCAGGCCCTGATCTGGTGGGTAAGGTCTGGGAGGTGTGGAAAACCGATCTGGCGTTTTAGCTGTATAGTACCTTAGCAATTATTTTCGTGTTTTTTCTGGCAGAATATTTTCAAGTTAATTGAGTTTGAAGTGCCTAAAGTGAACTAAAATGCCTAAAGTTGTGGTGCGCGCTTTCAGCGCGGTTAATATAAATAGATAGAGCGAAGCGACACCTTAACTTTAGGCACTTAAAACTTTAGTTCACTTAAGGCACTGTTCCGATTTAAGCTGATCAATTAACCCTATAATAAAGAATATTATGAAATTAAATAAATATGAGATTGAAAGCCTTAAAGAAATACAAAAATGGGAAAAAGAACAGCATACAGGTTTTCATAAGAAAATCCTTGATGTTGCTTCAAAGCCAGTGGATTATTTAGTTAAAATAATTGGCTCGGAAAAATTCAAGATATTTGAAGACGCAATAGAAGCGATTATCAATAAAGTTATTTATACATCAACATATACAGTTAACCCTGAGAAGATTATAAAAAGAGCGCATGATCACGGTATAAAGATAAATGATATATCCGAACTTAAGACATGCGATCTGCAATTACTGGATAACTGCAATAGAACGCATATTGATTATCATAAGAAGACAGCTGCGGTTCAGGGGGCCGTGTCTGGTCTGGGAGGTGCGCTGGTCGCAACTGCTGATCTTACAGCCGTTCCGATTCAGGACTTTCATATGATTCAGGAAATTGCATTTTGTTATGGGTATGACCCTAACGATATCATTGAGAAGGCAATAATGTTGAGGATAATTGAAGCGGCAATCGGCGGATCGAAAATAAAAATTAAGGCCTTAATGGAAATAGAAGTCTTAAAAGATACTAAAAAAAGAGGAAAAGAAGAGGCGATTACAAAAAAGGGTGTTAATATCTTGGGGGCCAAAGGTCTGGAGGAATATATTGAGAGCCTTTCAGTGGCCATGCTTGTTCGCTTAATGCCACGTGCCTTGCCGGTTGTATCAATTATAGTAAGTGCCCATTCAAATCATGAGATAATAGAACATTCAGGTGAGACAGCTTTCATGGTCTACAGGAAGAGGTTTATAGAGAGAAAAAGAGATATCCCAACCTCTTCGGAGCCGGGGATTCCCCCGCCCCGCAGGCCAAGAGAACTGTAGGACTCTTTTTGAGAGGATAAACAGGATTTACAGGATTTCTATTTATCTCGAGAATCCCTGGCCCAGACCGATATTGCAGGCCTTGATCGCAACATCTTTATTCCCGAGGTCAACAATGACAATGTGCTCCACAAGGTCGCACCCCTGGCCCAGACCTGGTTTGCACCCACAACGCGTCTTCCAGGAAAGTCGCGCCAGGGCGGGCTTGTTCATCATGTCTGGAAATGAAAACTTCTGTGGTTAGGTGAAAGTGTTTTGATTAAATTTCATTTACATTTTGCTGGAATTGCAGGGATTCTGATAGGTTTACTCTCGATTATTTCCGGTTCCGCCGTGCTTCTTGGAATAAAGCAGCCTGATTACAATATATTACGCTGGCTCGTAATTTACAATGTGACTATGGGAGTTGTTTCAATTGGCGTTGGGATAGGTATCTGGTCAGTGCGGCTGTGGGCTATCAGGATTGCGAGTTATATTGCATCCGCGCATATTGTCGTTCTCGTGATCCTGATCATTATGTATGTTTCGACAGTCTCTGTTGCATTACAAAGCATCGGTGCTATGACGTTCCGGTCCCTCGTATGGATAGGAATCACTATAACCGTACGGAAAAACAAAAAGTGATTTCTTTTTTTGTTTGAACATGATCTTTATCACGTTCACCTGCCTGAAGCAGGATGGTTCGGATGAGTTCATGTGGACACTCCGACAGGGAACAGCCCGGTCACATATGCGAACACCGCCTGAAAATCCTCTTTTTCAAGTTCGGGATACTCCTCAAGCAGTTCCTGCTCCGACACCCCGCCCGAAAGTGCCCGCAGAATCTGCTCCACGGTGATTCTCATGCCTCGGATAGTCGGCTTGCCGACCATTATTCGGGGATTTATCGTGATCCTTGAAAGCAAATCTTCTGCATTCAACATGACTTGTTTCTCCATTCCTTTCGTTCAAGGGCATAAATGTCAGGCATAACCCGCAAGAGGTCCGTAGGTACTCTTGTCTGTGTTTATACCATGGTTGGGCATTTTACATTTTAAGCTTGAAAACGATTTAACACCGTGTTACAAATATAGTTACAATATTTGATAGCATATCAGCTTAACATATTGTATTTTATTTAAAAAATGTGACATTATTATGCTCAAGAAGAGGATTAATTTATGAGAGATTTTATGACACTTAAGTCCGGCAAATTTTATTTTAGCGAAAAACTTGACTACCTAAAAATTAACGACCTTTTGATCCGTGCTATCGTTTTAAACGAGACTATAGTTGATTTACCAATATTACCGGAGTTATCTTCCCGCTTAGAACCTGAAATTATGTATAGTTCAATATCAGGAACCGCGGCCATTGAAGGTAATCCAATAACAGAAGAAGATGTAAAAAAAATTGCCGAAGGTCAGAACCTAGAAGAATATACTAAAAAAGACAAGCAAGAAATTATTAATTTGATCAAGGCATATAGCTTGCTGTCAAGTATAGATTTCACTGACAAACCTTTCATTGTTACCGAAGATCTTATTCGCGAATTGCATAAAATTATTACAGATCAGGTGCCCGATGAGCATAATATACCTGGTCGATATCGTAACGGAATTGTGCATATAGGAGATAAATCCCATGGTGGTATATATACCCCTCCCAAAATACTTGAAGATGTTAAAAACCTAATGAAAGAATTTGTTTCATGGATAAACAGTGATGAAATTACAAAAATTTCCCCTTTTATCAGAGCTGCCATTACCCACTATCATTTTTGCATTATACATCCTTTTTGGGATGGAAATGGCAGAACTGCAAGATTGATTGAGGCGATAATTTTACAAGCTGCTAATATAAAATATGCGCCAAAAGAATTATCAAATTTCTATTATAGAAACGTTGACGATTATTATATTGCTTTCTCAAAAAGCATTAAGTTAAAAAAGGATGTTACACCCTTTATAGAATTTGCCTTAAATGCCGCGGTACATTCACTCACTAAAATCAAAGAATCTATAGTCTATTTTATTCGAAAATTTGCTTTAAAAGATTATTACATATTTCAAAAGCAGCAAAAAGCTATCACAAAAAGGCAACTTGATTTGTTGACGCTATTGTTAGAGTATCCTGTCCATTTTGTTTTCAATATTAAAGACTTGTTTTACGTTCCACCCTTTTCATTTCTTTACAACAGGGTCAGTACTCAAACAGCTAGAAGAGATTTAAAAAAATTATCAAGCATGGAGTTAATATCTCTTGATGATAAGGGGAAATATATTCTAAATCACCGTATTTTGGGTTAGGTAGATGATTTCACCGGAGAGCACCTCGGTTACCTCGGCATTATCTCGTTTCACCAGAAGGGTGCCTGAGGAAGCAAGGCCGCTGATGCTTCCCTGCATCACCATCCCTTCATGCTCGAAGCGAACCTTTCTTCCCAGAGAGCTTGAACACCGCTCCCACTCAGCAAAAAGAGATGCGGTTTTTCCGTCATAGGCGTTTGTTATCACCATATCCAGTTCTGAAAGGATCTGATCGAGAAGGACGTCCCGACTGACGGCTTTCCCGGTTTCGTGGTGGATCGTTGTGACCTTATCGCGAAGATCACAAGAGAACTGGGATGCGTCGCCTTCAATATTCAGGCCGATTCCCAGTACCATGAAAAGGGTATCTCCGACCTTTTTGGATTCACAGAGAATTCCGCAGACCTTTTTTCCTTGTATCTGGACATCGTTTGGCCATTTCATGCTGAGTCCGTCTATATCCAGGGCAGAGAGCGCCCTGAACACAGAAAGGCCTGTAAGGAGGGTGATGGCGGGAAAGAGCCTCTGGGGAAGAACGGGATGGAGAACAGCGGAAGCAAAAAGATGACGGTTCGAGCCGCTTTCCCATGTTCGGTTCTTTCGTCCTCTACCGGCGGTCTGCCGGTCAGCGAGAACAACAAGACCCTTTTGGCTGAGAAGTTCGTGGTCATCGAGCAGTACGGAATTGGTAGAATGGGCTTCTTTGAGTAGAAGAAGCGACAGCCCCACATGTTTGCGGTGTGTGTTCAGGGGCCTGATTCTATGTGAGAGAAAATATTTCATGGCTGTGGAGGGAATAATTATGTTTTTTTCAGAACAAACAACAGTTGTTTTTCAACAACGGACGCATTCAATTTGACACAGATTTCTTCCACTTGCCCATCGTAGGGAGAAAGGATCGCATTTTCCATCTTCATGGCCTCGAGATTGGCAATCTCCTCGCCCTTGTGAACAATGTCGCCAATCTTGAGCGCTCCGCGCCTGGGATTTCCGATCCGCCAAATATTTCCATTGATAGGAGCACTGATTTCGTTTTTCCCGGAGGCTATTCTGATTTCAACCTTTTTGGCCCTAGGGGTATCAACGGAGTAGACCCTTGTCTTGTTGTTTACACGCATGACCACATGGATGTGTCCTTCATGTTCAGCGCCCACTGAAGCGAGCTCTATGGTATAGGGTTTACCCCAGAGATCGAAATCCACCTTGTCATCGGGATTCTTGAGCCCTTCCCGCCACACATCGGTTGGAAGAACAAGCGGGGCCTCACCGTATTTTTCCACGAAGTCAACCATCAGGAGGGCGTCCTTCGGATGCATGAGGTAGAGAATAAATTCCTCCTCCGTTGGTGCCCTTTCTAAATGATCGGTAAGTTCGGCACTGATCCTGTTGAGATCGTCATCTTCCAGGGAGTCGAGAGGAGAGAGTTCCTTCCTTTTTGCCATCATCTCCTTCCACTCGTCGCCGAAGGCGCTCTGGTAGACCCATTTATCGGGCCAGCCCATGGGAAGCCTTCCGTAGCCGCCAAGGAGCAGGTTCTTGAAGTCGCCGGGAGCTTTTCTGAAAAGGGTGAGAAGCTCCTTCTGCTCCTCTTTGCTCATGGCGCTCATATCCTGTTTTTTCCCCTCGACAAATTTTGCGAGGAGTTCGGTGATGTGCTTGACCCCGGATTCTCCGCCTTCTTTAGCGTACATGTTGACGATTCCGCTGCAGGTAACCCAGGTTAACTGGGATCCCGGGGTCACGTCGAAGTATTCGACGATTTTGTTGTAGAGGGACATGATCCTGAGAATGGCGGGCATCAGGTGAAGGAACCCGCCTTTTTCCGCCTGTTCAAAGGAGCTGGGGAAAGCCCCGCCTGGCATCTTGTGGGAAGTGACCGTATGATCGAATCCTTTGAATGGTGATTCGGCCCACTCATAATGACCGATCCACTCACGGACCTTCTGGACCGCAAGCTCTGTCTGCTTACGGTCGAGATGGACCTTGATCCCGGATTCTTCGAGAAATGCCTGGACTCCGAGGATTGGCGCCTGTCCGTAGAATCGGGTAAGTGAATCCTCTTCGACGTCGATTATCTGAGCGCCCGCCTCGGCAGATGCAAGGAGAGCAGGAAGCGCGAGGCCGTCTGTTGCATGACGATGATACTGCACAACAAGATCAGGATATTTTTGTTTGATGGCGTCAACCAGGCTCCTGATGCGTGCGGGACTTCCCACACCGGCCATATCCTTGATGCAGAGGATGATTTCGTCGGTTCCGGCGCACAGGTCAACAATATCATCTACGCATCCCAGATAGTATTCGTTGGTGGTCCAGTCCGCGTGGGTGAAGGAGATCGCAGGCTGAAAGAGCCGTCCTCGCTTCATCACCACCTCGGCAACAGACCGCATATTCCTGATGTCGTTCAGGAAGGAGAAGCATCGCCAGACGTCTATGTCTACTTCCTTCACCACATATTCGATGACGTTTTTCGGGTAGGGGCGGTATCCCCAGAGGTTCGTTTCCCGGATAAGCGTCTGAAGCAGCACACTCGGCATTGTTTCCCTGAGGATTTCAATCTCCTTGAACGGGCTCTCCCTTCTGTTCATGATCCCTACATGCCATCGTGCACCTCCGTGACACTCTGAACTAAAGAGATTCATCTTTTCATAATAGGGTGCAAGCGTTGCAAGATCATAAATGCGGTGCCTGTTCTTGAAATCGGATTGTCCTGCGTCACGCATGCCCGTGCAGGTCAGCATGACGCCATCAAGTGAACGAATTTTTGAGACGATATCACCCGGGCTCATCCCCGGTCGTACGTAATTTTTCATGGTTTTATCCTACATCCAACCCTGTGATCCGAGTGCTGAGATTTCAGCAACGAATTTTGCAATTTTAAGGACTTCGTCATCGCTGTCCTTTTCCTTGAACATGGAGACCAGTTCATCCATATGGTCTTCGATAAATCTGGTGGAGAACTCCCCTTTTTTGAACGCTTCGTGCCGGATAATACTCAAAAGGAGGGGGGCAAGGGTCTTGATCCCTTCAACCCGCAGATTCCTGCCGAGTATCCGGTCCATTGTCCGTATTGCCGAATCCCGGTTCGGACCGGCGGTCATCATCAGCATGAAGAGGGAGTCATAGTATGGCGGAATGTCCGCGCCTTCGTAGACACCCGGTGAAATCCTGACTCCTGGGCCTTGCGGGACCTGGAGGCGTGAAATCGGTCCGAAGGATGGACTGAATGTCCTGGGGTCCTCGGCGTTGATCCGGACTTCAAGCGCCCACCTGTTGGGAACGATATCTTCCTGTTTGAACGAAAATTTTTTTCCTTCAGCTGCGTCGAGCATGAGACCGACTATGTCCATGCCTGTAATGAGCTCCGTTATTCCATGTTCTACCTGCAGGCGCGTGTTGACCTCCAGGAAATAGAATTTATTGGTTGATGAGTCGAAAATGAACTCTACCGTTCCAGCCGTTGTATATCCTATTTCCCGCATGAGGCGGGTTGCAGTAAAGCAGATCTCTTTTCTGATATCATCGCTTATGGATGGAGAAGGAGCTTCTTCTATGATTTTCTGATTCCTTCTCTGAAGGGTGCATTCGCGTTCAAATAGGTGGAAGGTGTGTCCATGCTGGTCCGCGACTATCTGCACCTCAATGTGGCGGCCCTTCTCAATATACTTTTCAGCGAGAAGCTTATCGTCGCCAAAGGATTTTTTTGCCTCGGAACGCGCCTGGTTCAATGCGGTGGAAAGTTCCTGCTCGGACTCCACCTTGACCATTCCTTTGCCTCCGCCACCTGCAGCCGCTTTGATGAAGACAGGAAAGGCAACAGCATCATTTTTCATCCACGCCTTGATCTGGTCGATATCCGTTACATCAGTGATTCCGGGTATGGTTGGCACATTTGCCCGTACGGCGATCTTCTTCGCCTCGATTTTATCTCCCATGGACTTGATGACCTCGGAAGATGGGCCTACCCATATAAGCCCGGAATCGGTTACCATTTTGGCAAAGTTGGCATTTTCCGCCAAAAATCCCCATCCAGGGTGAATGGCGTTGGCACCGCTTGTCAGGGCGGCTTCAATCATATTTTCCATGTTCAGGTATGACTCTACAGGGGGTGCTTCTCCAATATGGACAGCCGAGTCACCCATCATGACATGGAGTGAGAGACGATCAGGTGTGCTGTAGACTGCGGTTGTGGGTATCTTTCTGTCGCGGCATGTGTGCATGATCCGGACAGCAGGAACCCCCCGGTTCGCAATCAGAATTTTTTCGATCTTTGAATTTTTTCGTCCCATGAAATGACTCCTTTTCTGCCTGAAAAAACAATTTTTAAATATGTCATAAGTGCTATGTAATTACAAGAGCATGGTGCGTGTATCAGGTGTCAGGTGTCAGGAAAAGCAGGTTTCGGGGATCATGGAATACTGCAAAAGTCAAAATGCAAAATGCAAAAGTTAAAGGACGGGTAAGCGTTCACAGGCTTTGAACCCGTGAACCTTTGAACCCGTGATCAGAATACCCTCAGCCGCTCCCTTGGCTATGGATCGAAAGCGGGCGGCCTCCCTTTCATTTCCCTGAGCGGCATATATCCGGCTGACCTTGTCATAGTACGCCGGCGCATTATGCGGCATTTCCTGGGCCAGGGCCAGATATAACTGCAGCACGTTTGAGTCGAGTATGCCGGCAGCAAAACTCAGCTCCGCATATTTATGCTTTATTTCAGGAGCTATTCTTGTCCTGCAACTGGTGCAGCGTCCCATGATTTCCTGGTAGATGCGACGTGCGTTCTCATTTTCCCCTAAAGCTTCATGGGCCTTTGCCAGGGCGACGGCAATTTTCTCCTGCCAGCCCTGATCATCCAAGAATGTCTGATACAGCGCTTTGGCTTTATCAAATTCACCGGCATGGTAGCGCGTCTCACCTCTCAGTAGCCGGAAAGCAAGGGAGTCTGCAAGATTCTCCGGCACGGAATCGATCAGTGCATCGGCCAGATGAAAGTCTTTTTCTTCCCAGTAGATATCACAAAGAAGCTGGTATGCCGGCAACGCTTCGGGTTGGTGTTCGAGAAATGGCACCAGTAGTTGCCGGGCTTCGGTGGGTCTTCCCAGATGCAGGTATGCCGTGGCAAGTTCCAGGGGAATATAGCTGCCGGGATCCAGATCCTCCGCCATGGCGCGGGACAGATATGTTGCAGCGGTTTCAAAATCCCCCGTGTTCAGAGCAAGATAACCGATTTTGAAATTTTCGCCGTAGGATAAATACGTCTCCTGAATTTCTGGGGGCAGGGTGCCGCATACGGCATGATACTGCTCATCCCGCGTCACCTTATAGGGTTCATCCGCAGTCTGTTCATCTGCCAGCCCGTAATAATCGTTGGCCAGATCTTCCTCCGCCTCGGCCTGCTGGAGGGATTCGAGTTTTTCAAGCAGCTTCGCCAGTGCCCGGGTGCGCGCTTCATTCGAGGTGATTTCCCGGGCCAGGGAAATCAACGGGCGGGCATCGTCGTAATATCCGCTTTCAATGAGGTCTTCGGCGGTTTTTTGATGGGCTTTGGCCAGGGCCTCCTTGGTCTCAGCTATCTTTCCGGAGAGTTGTGCTTTCCAGTCCGGTGACAGGTCGCTCCCTTTTTCAGCTTTTACCAGTGCGCGCTCATACTCAAGTTTGGCCTGGCCCCATAAACCGGCTTTAAAGAGGGCGTCGCCTTTTTTTTCCAGCTTTTCCGGGGTGGGGCCTGAAAAGAATTTTAGAAAGGACATGGGGATAGTCTCCTAGGTGATTTTTATGGCGCAAAGCCGCCGTCAAAACTCCAGTTGAACTGAGCCGCCTTTGCAATTAAGTTTCTATTTGGAATTTTATCTGAGTTTTATGGTTTCGAATAATAGAATAATATGAGGGTCGTGAGTGTTGGTCAAGGCACTATTCCGGTTTGTCCGGGTTAGGGGATATTCAAAATGATGATCATAGGACATCGAGGAGCAGCGGCCCTGGAGCCGGAGAATACCTTGCTCTCCATTGAGCGGGCCATGGATATTGGGGTGGATGCAGTCGAGATCGACGTCCACCTCAGCAAAGACAAAGAACTGGTTGTGATACATGACGCGACCGTGGACCGGACCACAAATGGAACAGGCCCGGTCAGCAGTTATACCGTGCAGGAAATCAAGAGGCTGGACGCAGGTAAAGGTGAGGCAATACCCACGCTCCAGGAAGTCATCGACTTTATTGACAGGCAGGTGATGCTGGTCATTGAATTGAAGGAAGAGGGGACGGAAAGGTCGGTTGTCGATCTCATAATACGGAACAACTTATTCGATAAAGCCTGTGTAATCTCATTCTGGCACAGGCTCGTAAAGACTGTAAAAGAGATGGACAGCCGCATCAAAACAGGCGTGCTGCTTGTGGGATCTCCTGTGGACGCATGTATTGCCACCCAGGCATCTGCAGACGCACTGGTGATGAAATACTCTTTTGTAGATAGGGAATTTGTTAAAATAGCCCACAAGAAAGGCCTCAAGGTGTTTATATGGAATATTGATGACCAGGATCTCCTAAAGCCTTATGTTGATATGGGCGTGGATGCTATCGGGACCAATGACCCTAGAGTCCTGATTAAGCATTTCAGGTAACCATGCCTTGTACTGTCGTAAATTATATTGTTTTGAAAATACCGGCCTTTATCCTTTGTATTGACAGGTGACGAATTTTTATGCTCTGGGGTGGCGAAATTTCCCGTAATGACTGTTTAGGAAAAGACCTTTGGGAGGATCTGCTTTCAAAACGGAAGGGGAGGAATTTGATAATGTGGGTGGTTTTTCTCTTGACTTATAATGTCAAAATTTTATAATTGTACAGTTCAAACGTACAGTTTGTACCTAAATCCTGCATGAATTGTGAGGATTCCTTATGCAGAAGGTTAATATCACTGAACTACGAAATCATCTACCCGATTATCTGGCCAAGGCCGGTTCCGGCCAGACACTTGTTATTACCTCAAGGGGACGTATTGTGGCCCGCCTTTCTCCCCCGGAGGATGTGAAGGTGGCTGCCCGGAAACGGCTCAAACAGCTACAGAGTATCTGTGAGATAGGGGATATCACTTCTCCCATAGATGAAAAATGGGATGCGGCAGATGATTGTGCTTGATACGTGCATTCTCATTCTTGACAGTCTAAATCCAGGAAGATTAAGTAAATCTGCACTGCACGCTATTTCTGAAGGAGAGGAAAAATCAGCACTTTCTTGTAGCGACATATCGCTGTGGGAAATCGCCATGCTTGTAAAGAAGCAACGCCTGAATCCCGGTACAGACTATATGACATTCATGCAACTGATTCTGGATGCCAGGCAGATCAGGGTCATCCCAATCACGCCACAAATCGCAGACCTTTCTGTATCCATGTCTTTTAAGGACAATCTTGACCCTGCAGATCGGATTATTGCCGCAACTGCCAAATTTCACAAGGGCAAACTCGTCACAAGTGATGGAAAATTGCGTAAACTGAAAGGACTGAAAACGATATGGTGAGGAAACCGAACTGTAAGCGTTTACAGGGTGCTGCAGATGCGAGGCGGAGGGTACGCAGACGTACTCCCTGTACTTCAAGTGCCCGACAACAAAGCAGATGCGGTGTCCTGTGAACGCTTACAAAAGGATTGAGCATGTTTACATTCCTTCATGCTGCTGACATTCATCTGGACAGTCCTTTGCTGAAGCTTGAGCATTATGATGGCGCACCTGTTGAAGATCTGCGCAGGGCAACACGACGGGCCCTGGAAAATCTCGTAGAACTGGCCATTGTTGAGCGTGTTGATTTTGTTCTCATTGCAGGCGACCTGTATGACGGTGACTGGAAGGACTATAATACAGGGCTCTATTTTGTCTCCCAAATGACAAAACTGCGGGAGGCCGGAATTCCGGTCTACATTATTGCCGGAAATCATGACGCTGCGAGCAAAATGACCAAAACACTCAGGCTTCCTGACAGAGTATTTCTGTTCCCCACTGATAAACCAGGCACTTTCCATCTTGAAGACCTTGGAGTTGCGATCCACGGTCAGGGCTTTGCAAAACAGGCAGTGAGTAAGGATCTGTCGGCCGGATACCCTTCGGCTGTACCAGGCTGCTTTAACATCGGGATGCTCCACACCTGTGCAACAGGGCGCGAAGGTCACGAACCTTACGCTCCCTGTACGGTTGAGGGTCTGTTATCAAAGGATTATGACTACTGGGCCCTGGGGCATGTTCATAAAAAAGAGGTGCTCCACGAGGACCCGCTGATCGTTTTCCCAGGGAATATTCAGGGAAGGCACATTCGCGAGACCGGCCCCAGGGGATGCATGCTCGTTACCGTGGATGACAGCGGCCGTGCAACCGCTGATTTTCGTCCCCTTGACGTCATTCGTTGGATGCGGTGCGAAATAGACGCATCAGGCGCGGATAGAGGCGACGACGTTGTAGATCGCATCTGTGGACAGCTTGAAGAACTACTTGAACAAAGCAACCTGCCATTGGTGACGCGGATCGAGGTAGACGGGTCGTGCCGTGCCCATGCCGAACTAGCGGCTGATCCGGAGCATTGGACCAATGAGATACGGTCGGCAGCCATGGATTTGAGTAATGGCCGGATCTGGATCGAAAAGGTAAGACTCCGAACAAATCCCTTATCCAAAGGCAAGGTGTCTGAGCCGGCCGACGGTCCGGTGGGCGAGATTCTCCACCTGCTCGATGAGGTCCGATCTGATCCGCCCCGGCTTGGGACGCTTGGTGAATCTTTAAATGATTTCTGGAAGAAGCTGCCAAGGGAGATCAAGCAGGGCAGGGATGCCATCTCACCGGACAATACCGAGTGGCTGACAAATATGCTCGATCAGGTCCGGCCAATGTTGCTCCGTCGTCTTGTCTCAAAAGGAGATGCTCCGTGAAGATACTCCGGATAAGACTTCTCGCGTTCGGTCCGTTCACCGACAAGATACTCGATCTCCACAAAGGACATGAAGGTCTGCACATTGTCTATGGTCCGAATGAGGCAGGTAAGACCTCGGCCCTGCGTGCGCTCAGACAACTGCTCTACGGAATCCCGGAGAGGTCTTCAGACGACTTCATTCATCCATACGCAAAGCTGCGGATCGGGGGAAAGCTCTTGAAAAGCGACGGAGCGGTCCTTGAGTTTGTACGTCGAAAAGGCAGGGTCAATACACTCCGGGCCAAGGACGACGCCACGCTAATTGACGAATCGCATCTTCATACGTTTCTGGGCGGCGTGGACTCGGATCTTTTTGCCACGATGTTCGGCATTAACCATGCTGACCTTGTCCGGGGAGGAGAGGAGATCATCCAGGGAGGGGGAGATGTGGGCCAGGTTCTCTTTGCCGCAGGCTCGGGGATTTCCGACCTCAGAAAGGTCCAGGACGAACTCAAGGCAGAAGCTGAAAATTTGTTCAAACCCAGGGGACAGACACAGCGAATCAATGAAGCGCTGGCCACACTCAAGAAAAACAAAAAGGCACTGCGCGAAGCAGAGCTGCCCGGCCAGGAATGGGTCCGGCATGACAGGGCAT
>JAUWHV010000149.1 GCA_030605675.1 Deltaproteobacteria bacterium
ACGGTCCCACCCCGGCTGACTGGGTCACTTCCCTCTGGTACACCATGCCTGGAGTGACTTTTGGGACAAAGGTAATAGGAGGGGAGACGGTTCTCTACGCGGAGTTCGTCTTGACGGAGAGCGAACTGGGCGACGACATGGAAGGTTCTCCTATTATTGACCAGGGAGGGCCTGCACGACCGTGTGGCCCCACAGCCGTTCCTACCCTGAATGAATGGGGGATGATCATCTTATCTTTGTTTATGGCTGTATCTGCTTTTATTGTAATTCGGCGACGGCAGCAAAGCTGATCTTGATCTGAAAACATATAGTTTATCAGAAGGCAGGGGATGCTTCGCCCCTGCCTTTTTTAGCAGCATATTCAGTATATCAGGGTTGTTTATCGTAATTTCTCAATAAGTCCGGGCAAATCATATTTTGCGATTACCAGTGATAGTTTGGCAGAGATTCTGCTATACGGATTATTCTAACCGCAAGATATATCTAACGGTCCTCAATATAATAATTTTTACCTTCCTTCGACATTCTGCGGTTCCTTGTTCGATATTCGATATTCGTTGTTCCAAATATTTCAGGAATCATTTCCAAGACCCAAAAATTTTACCGGAACCGGCCCAAGCCCACAACTTTAGTTAGCGCTTATGGGTATGGAAGCGTATCAAATACAACTCTTGGGCTGGTGGAGGATAGCCTGCGTATAATAGTATATTGGTCCCTGAGCGGTTCAGTTCTTAAAAAAGTTTTTTCTGTTTCGGTCTTCGGGGTGCTCTGGGTTTTTGGGCCTTTTCTCTGATCAGGAGTTTTTCAGGGATGTCATTTAGAAAGGGGCTTGGGCCGCCATGCATCATCTGTCCAAAAAGCCTTCGGTGTTTCACATGGCTCAGGTATATCTCTTCAGATGCCCTGGTAAGGCCTACGTAAAAAAGCCGTCTCTCCTCTTCCTGGTCTGCCTCTTTCCATGGAAGTATTCCGGGCTCACATCCGATCAGGAAGACTACCGGGAACTCAAGGCCCTTGGCCGCATGGATCGAAAGCAGGGACACGGCTTCTATGTTGATATCCAGCATGTCGGCCTCGTTACGAAGCAGGACTGCAAGGGAGTCCACATGCGGATGTCTTTTGATGGCACGCGCAAGGGCCCTGAGAAGAGGCCTGTTTGGGTCAAGATCAAGAATATCGATTATGTAACTCAGGAGTTGAGGACCATCTTTGCCCTGAAGTCCGGGTTTTAAGTCAAGAAATTTTCTGTTCCACAGATCCTTACCACCCGGGAGTTTTAACAGATGATACCGGACAGTTCGTCCCTTCAGGATCTCCCAGAGACGCCATATAGAGCGAAGTTCTTTTTGGGCAAGCGGATCAGGGGTGTCTGCCCGCTGAAAGGGTATCCCCTGTCTTGATAGTGCATCGGCAACCGGGTTTCCCAACGCTTTGGCCCTGAAGAGTACTGCTACATCTGAAAGGCTTCTCAGGGTGTTACCGCCGGCTGTGCCACTGTCAAGTGAAACAAAGCTGAGCCCACCCACTATCTGTTCAATGTTCCTTGCCACCCACTTTGCCTCAGCCGTGGGATCTCCAAAGGGTTTAATCCTGATTTTCGGCATCCTGTCCTTGACGGATTTCAGACGCACAGCCGATCTGTCTTTGATGAGACTTGTTGCAGCGTCGAGAAATACCTGGGGACACCTGTAGACAGTGTCCAGGACCACAGTTTTAACACCATCGAAATCCGCATTGAAACAATGTATGAACTCAGGGCTTGCGCCCCTGAACCCGTAAATGGCCTGGTTGGGGTCACCGATTACTGTGATGTTTCCGTCTTTCCTCGCTATTGATTTGATCAGGGTATACTGGGCTGGACTTATGTCCTGGAATTCATCCACCAGGACAAAGGGGAAATCCCTATGGAATTTTGCCCTTATTTCAGTATGTTCGAGGAGCCGCAGGGCCTCCAGGAGAAGGTCGTCATAGTCCCAGAGACCGTATTTTTCAAGGAGTCCATGATATGCCTGAATCAGGGCCTCCAGATCTTCGTCTCCATCTATCCTTGGGGGGAAGTGCTGCTTGGCCTTTGAGATACGTTCATAAAGTCCTTGAGGTTTTGCGTTTGATAATCCCAATTTCTTTGCTGCTTCTTGGCAAAGGTCCCTGGCATCTTTCTCGTCTATGGGAAGCCGTGCGTCTTCACCCAAGGTCTGTTTTAAAAATCCAAGTGCCCAGCCATGAAATGTGCTTATTTTTGGGATTTTTTGCCCATTATGAACGCACTCCGTGGAGGATTCGCTGTCCAGGAGCCGGGATACGCGCTCAGAGATCTCCTTTGCTGCCTGGTTGGTAAAGGTCATGGCAAGTATCTGGTCAGGTTTGGCAGCACCTGTTTCTATAAGGTGTCCGATTCGGTAGCTGAGGACCCTGGTCTTACCTGTGCCGGGTCCTGCAACAACAAGAAGCGGGCCGATTCTGTGTGTTACGGCCTTATACTGAGTTGGATTTAGATTTGAAGACCAGTCAATCATTATAGAGTATCATTTCTTGATTTCGCTGAAAAAACCCAATCTGCGGCGTTGCATAAGAGCTGAAAGCCTGAAGCTGAAAGCATAAAGCTGAAAGCATAAAGCGTAAAGCATAAAGCTGAAAGGGGTTGATTACAATAGCTTTTTTATCTTTTATCTTTGAGCTTTTATCTTTGAGCTTTGAGCTTTCAGCTTTTATCTTTGAGCTTTCAGCTTTTATCTTTCAGCTCCTTAAAGAGGTGGCGCTTGATTTTTCTGGTAGAGGTCTTAGGGAATTCTTCATCTGTTAAAGTGAAGGACTTGACTCTTTTGAAAGCAGCCAGCGTCTGGTTTGCTATTTTGACCTCTTTGGTTATTAGCTTGCGTATGTCCTGATCGCTCAGGTGTTTTTTGGGAGAGTGTTTGCCAATGGCCTCGTAGTCAGGAACTATCACGGCGCGGATTTCTTCTCCACTCTCTTTTTCGTAACCATAGACTATTGATTCCAAAATAAAGGGCCTCAGGTTGATCTCGGCCTCTATCTCCTCAGGGTAGATGTTTTTCCCGGCAGGAGTGATAATGAGGTTCTTGGCCCTCCCGCAGATGTACAGATAGCCTTTTTTATCCTGATATCCCAGATCCCCGGTCTTTAGCCAGCCGTCTGAGTCCAGCACCTCTAGCGTGGCCTCAGGGGCTTTATAATATCCTTTCATAATCATTGGGCCTTTAAATGCAAGTTCCCCAATGCCCGTCTCGTCCGGTTCAAGTACACTTACTTCTACACCGGAAAGAGGTTTGCCTATGCTTTCATCCACGGGTTCATCCACAGGGTTGAAAGTAAGTACCGGACTTGCCTCGGTAAGCCCATAGCCTTGGAGCATCTTGATTCCCAGCCACCTGAATTCCCTGGGGATTTGTGGCATAAGCGGGGCGCCCCCAACCACCAAAAAGCGAAGGGAACCGAGCCCGGCCTGTTTTCTGAGGCTTCTGAATAAATGTATGCCCAGGTTCTTTATGCCCAGTTTTTCACCTGTCTTGACTGCATTCATAATTATGTGAAATATCATTTGTTGCGCAGAAGGTGTACGGCTAATGGCACTGTGGATTCCATCCAGCATTTTCCGGAATAGCAAGGGGACACCGAACATCACAGTGGCCCTGCTTGCCTTCAAGTCCTCCAGTATGCTGCGGGACTTGAGACTCCGGGCAAAGGTGATTGTGGAACCGCTGTATATGGGAAGGAGAAAGCCGGCCGTACACTCGAATGTATGATGCATCGGCAGGACCGAGAGGAAGTGCTCCTGCTTCAACTTTATTGCCTGATAGCAGGCAGTTATATCTGAAACTATATTGCCGTGGGTCAACATGACGCCCTTGGGGCTGCCGGTCGTCCCTGATGTGTAAATTATGGCGGCTATGTCCTCAGGAATCCTGTGTGGTAAAGGGTCTTGTGATTGTTGTCCTTTCCTGACAAGTTCTTCAAAGGGCATCGCATCCCCTGGGATGCCTTTGGTATCCGGGGTCAGGACTATCACCTGTTTTGGTTTTGGAAAGCCCTTGGTGGTGTCGAGCACGCAGTCCAGGAATTTGGGAGCCACAAAGGCCATGGCCACCTTGGCGTCAGCCATCAGGTGTAGTATCTCGTTTTCGCTTAACAGAGTATCTATAGGCACACAGATCCCGCCGGCAGAGGTGATGGCCAGATAGGCACCGGCCCATTCAGGGGAGTTTGCCCCTAGTATTGCGCAATTAGCGTTTTTCTTTAAACCATAAGCTATCAGCCCTCTGGCCAAGGATTCAACCTTACTGCCAAGTTCACCAAAGGTGATGACCCTGTCTCCCTGAGGCTCTTTTGCAATAAGTGCGGGCCGGCGTTCAAACTCGTAGGCCGAGCGCCTGACCATCTCAGGCAAGGTCATTACATTTCTGTTATTCTGCAAAGCCGCTGTCCCTGTTCAGAAGACCGCCAAGAAGATAACATACACGCTGTACGACAGGAGAAGGGCTGCTCCCTCCCATCGAGTCACTTTCATCCCAATCTTCATAACAGGCAATAGGACCAGGCTGAAGGCTATCATTACAGGAAAATCCCTGTGGAGCAGGTCCGGGTTGATATCAATTGGGGTAATACAAGCAGTGACGCCAAGTACGGCACACAGGTTAGATAGGTTGCTTCCTATTACATTTCCCAGGATCAGGTCTGTCTGGCCCTTACGGGCCGCTGCCACTGTTGTGGCAAGTTCAGGCAGGGAGGTGCCTATGGCTGTCAGGATCAGGCCCACAATGAGTTCAGGTATACCCAGATACACCGCAATGTTTTCAGCCCCCCAAACCAGTGATTTGGAACCGATAACCAGTCCTGCCAGCCCGGCTATAACCAGTACAAGGTCAAACCAAAAGGAACCCTTGTCGCTGAGAGATTTTTCGAATTCTACTTGGAGTGTATAGGGTTTTTTCCGGCTGTGACGATACAGGGCCAGGCAATAGGTTGTAAAGGTGATGAGTAATATCAGGCCTGCCAGGCGCCCAAGATAGCCCATTGTTGCAAATGCCCAGAGAGCCATGCTTACCACTATTAACAAGGGTATCTCTGTTCTGAGCATTCTCAGACGGACAGTCAATGGAGTGAGCAGTGCCCCAAGCCCCAGGATCAGTCCTGTATTGGCTATATTGCTCCCCAGGATGTTTCCCATGGTGATATCAGGCTGGCCGGAAAGGGCTGCTGACAATGCCACGCCCATCTCCGGAGCTGAAGTGCCAAAGGCTACAATGGTGAGGCCGATTACAATGGGACTGACTTTCCAAAGGCGAGCCATGCGCATGGCTCCTCTAATAAGAGATTCAGCCCCGCCGGAGAGAATAATCAACCCCAGTATAAAAGCTACGGTAGGTAGTATCCAGGACGGCATGAATGTTTAGGAATAGGCTATGGTTTTTGTTCAAGCATGGCTGAAATGCTATCCCACACTTCTTTTGTCACAATATCTTTGGGGATAGGGCCGTCCGGGCCCACAGTCTGAACAGGGAGGCCGAAGGTCACCTTTATCCGGCCTGAGCGTACCCTGATGCTCCCCTTGGGAAGCACATTGTGGCTGCCGCTTATGGCCACAGGCACTATAGGGCATCCGGCCTTAATTGCAATCAGTATTCCTCCTACCTTAAAGGGCATCAATCGGCCGTCAGGGCTGCGGGTACCCTCCGGGAAGATGACTATAGGGGTGCCTTTTTTTACTCTCTCAGCAGCTTCTTGCAGGCTGCGCAAGGCAGCCTTACCACCGGACCTGTCAATAGGTATATAACCTGCGTGATGCAGAGCAAAGCCAAACAGGGGTATCTTGAAGAGCTCTTTTTTGACTACAAAACGGAATTGTACAGGCAAGGCCTCATGCACTATAGGTATGTCAAGTTGGCTTGCATGGTTGCAGGCGAATATCACAGGTTCTCCTCCAGGTATATGCCCGTGGCCCTGCACCTCTATCTTGACACCACACGTCCTAATGATAATTCTTGCCCAGAGCCTTCCAAGTCTGTGGATCCAGTTCCCGGAATCATCGACAATGCCTGCTACCAGGACAGCAGGAAAGAGGAACATAAAGGCCAATACAACTACAATGGGAGTTAAAGCAGCTCTCATAATTTCTCGAATTAACAGTTATGGAATTGACATTGGTTTAATATGTAATCTCCGTCTTATGATGTGGCCTGCAAGGTCAAAAACTCTGGTGGAACGGTCTATGATTACCGAGTCTGCACTTGCCTTAATACCTTCAAGCGCCAGAAGGGATGATTCAGGTCTTGCGGCTGTAGTGACATCCCCCTTGATTTCTGCGTATTTCATCCATTGTCTGATTCTTGCCGCAAGCTCCCCGCTTTTGGGAAGAGGGGCATCAAGAAGCACTGTAACATGGCAAGGCGGATAGTCCAAAAGGAGTCCTTCAACAAGGGCCCAGGCGGCCTTTGTACGATCTGTGGGCCTGAAGCGACGAAATATCCGGCTGATGTCCCGGACGAAATTGTCATCTGCCAGTAGCAGAGGCCTGCGCTTTATGGCGCTCTCAAGAGTTATAAGTACGTTATGGCCGTCTATGATCAGTTTTTCCCCTTTGATTGCCCCCACGCGCACTATCTTAGCACACCGTGCCATACTCTGCTCCCTGGTGAAGACCCCGCGATAAAGCAGGTCCCGCTCTTCTTGATGGAGCTGGAAGTGGTTTCCTACAAATAAAAGGGCTGACTTCCTCGGGTATCCGCGACTCAGAAGGAACCGGAAATCCCGGGCCGCGGGTCTCAGAAGGTCTTTTCTAAGGGCATGAACTCTCATAATTTCCGACCTGTGCGGTTACACGTCAGATTGTGCAACACACGAAAAAGAAAAGGATTATCACGAAAGCACGAAAGATTGAAAGCACGAAAGGGAAGCCTCTGGATGGACTAATGAACGTCCAACATCGAACGTCCAACATCGAACGTCGAATAGGAAAAGATAAGCTACTAAAAAGATGAAGAAACAGAAATAGCTGTTGAATGTTCGGTGTTGGATCTTCGTTTTTCATTCGATGTTGGACGTTCGATGTTCGATGTTGGACGTTCATCTTTTTTATGCCTTGTTTCGTACTTTCGTGTTTTCGTGATTAATTTTGAGTAGTTTCTTAATCGTACAGGTCCATAATTTTCGAGGTAGTGCTTGCCTGGCCATCCTGCAGACATTATTATTTTGTTGTTATGAAGATACTAATCTATCCACATGAGATATTAAGACAAGAGGCCCGACCTGTTGAGAGGATAGACGGGGAATTCCAGGGCCTGATCGACCGGATGCTGGAAATGATGTACAAGGCCAAAGGGGTGGGCCTTGCAGCAAACCAGATAGGTGAGCTCACACAACTCGTGGTTATGGATATAACCCCCGCTGAAGATGGCCCTAACCCCATAGTACTCATAAATCCTCGTATCACAGAATTGGAAGGAGAGGAAGTGGGTGAAGAGGGTTGTCTGAGCGTTCCAAACTATGTAGCACCTGTAAAACGGGCTCTCAGACTGCATCTGACGGGATATGATCGGAACGAAAAGGAAGTCAGGATAGAGGCCGAAGGACTCCTCGCCCGGTGTATACAGCATGAGTTGGACCACCTGAAGGGTATATGTTTTGTTGACCGCTTGAATCCTGTAAGAAAGGTCCTTTTCAGGAAGAAGTGGCCAAAAATCCGCCCCAGAGAGGAGTAATGTTTTTTTCACCACGACCTTCGTTTCCTTTGTTCCCTTCGTAGTTTAAATTTTCTTTGCAATTCTGACTGATTAAAAAAGCGCAATTTGTGACCGTGTAGAGTATATACTGGATGGTGCTGCCCCCTCAGCGAAATGAAAGGTGAAACAATGGGGAAGGAGAGTAAAGATGATGACGCCAGATGGCCGTTGCCCCAACTTCAACCACGGGCGTCCAAATGCACCGGTGCGCTTTTGTTCAATGTGCGGCGAGGTGGTGAATAACAAGATTCCCGCTAAAGTGTGTAGTGAGGAAAAACATGCGAAAAGCAGACGTGAACGGAACACCTACTGTGTGGATTGCGGTGAACAGCTCATCCAAGGGAAGTGATCGCTCCACAGGCGGTCCATGGGGTGGCAAGCTCTGAAAAATATTGAACGAAACGAAGTGTTTTTCCCAAGAAGAACGCATTTATCAAGAGGATATAGAGGATATAGAGGAGGCAAGTAAGCTATGGGAAATATTAAAATCGTAATTGTCGGAGTTGGGAACTGCGCCAGTTCCCTGATACAGGGCATCCACTACTACCGGGAAAAGACCCCGCAAGACGCCATCGGCCTGATGCATTGGGAAATCGGCGGGTACAAGCCCGGCGACATCGAGGTAGTC
>JAUWHV010000062.1 GCA_030605675.1 Deltaproteobacteria bacterium
ATCCCAGAATGCTTTTACCTCTTCAGCCGTTATAGGCAGCACCATCCGTTTGTCCCGGGGGGAATCAAGTTTAACCTTGAAGAGTGTTCGCAATACGTCGAGCCTCTGTTCTATTACATGTGCTTCATCTCTGTATGGGACCCTTACATTAAGAAACGAGGCCACTGTTTCATCTTTGAAACCGATACGGGCGATAAAAGGAATCCCGGCCAGGTAGGCGGCCTGAACAGGGCAGGGATCACTGTCATGAAATACCAGGCACAGGTCGTAGTTTCCTGACTTAATTCTGTTTAACAAGGAAAATAACCTTTTGTATCCCCCGTAATAGGGAATTATTGTTCTGATATCAGGATTATTTTCAAAAAGAACGGAAAACTTCTCTCTGACCATGAAATCTATGGATGCGTTTGGAAGAATGCAACGTATGGCCCTCACTGCCGGTGTAGAGAGCAGGGTGTCTCCTATGGCAGTTGAGGAAATTGCCAATACATTACTGATTTCGTCAGGGTTAAGTTCATTGACCGTTTTTTTTCTTTCCTTTTTCTTTCCCTTTGTGATCAGAATAGCCTTCCATGCTACCTTGTTTAAGAGCTTCATGGTAGCACCGCCTTGAACCGGGCCATCCACTTGGTCAGGATGAAAAGTGACCACAACTGGCGTGCCTTGAGTCCGTCTTTTCCAATTTCAGAACTGAGCAGATTGGATATGGCCTGTTTTTCAAAAAGCCTGTAAAAGTCACCCGGGGCATCCATAATAGCTTCTTGTACCCTGTTTTTCAGCGGCCCTCTAATCCACCGGGCCAGGGGTATGGAGAATCCCTTTTTAGGTCTTTCGAACATGGCTTTTGAAATACGGTCGGAAAAGGCATCTCTCAGGATGCGTTTCCCCTTTCTGTCCGTTGTCATGCGGTATTCTGATGGAAGGCTAAGGGCAAATTCCATAACATCATGATCAAGAAAGGGAGATCTCAACTCAAGTCCGTGGGCCATGCTCATGTGATCGGAATAAAACAGAATGTCTCCGGGGAGATAGGTGTTTATATCGGTAATCTGGAGCCTGTCAAGTTCATCGTCGTTGATCTGGTTGTAGAATGACCCGATTAGATCAATGGCAGTGGGATGCTCAATTTTTCCCGCCAAGGGACCGCTTGGATTAAATAGCAACTTTCTGGAGCTTGAAGGAAAGAGTTCAAGAAAGGCAAGATAGCGCATCGGCTGGTTAAGCAGAAGTGCTCTGTCGGCAGATCTTGCAGGAAAGCTCTTTTTTTTGCGGCTGCGGTTCAGGATGCTCTCTGCCCAGGTGCTGGTTTTTCTTAGCCGGCAGTAAGGACGGCGAAGAGACAGCCTCTCAAGTCTTTTAATGAACAGGCAGTGGCCATAGCGCTTATATCCTCCAAAAGCCTCGTCTCCGCCGTCTCCAGTGAGGGCGACCTTGACTTCCCCTGATGCAAATTTACTCAGGAAGTAGAGGGGAATTGCAGTTTCATTGGAAAAAGGTTCTCCAAACAGGGCGAGGATCTCCGGTGCTTTTAAAAGGGAATCAGCGGGCAGATAAAATTCATGGTGATCTGTTTTTAGATGATCTGCAATTTGCCTGGCATATGGCAGTTCATTGAACCTCTCATCTTCAAAACCTATTGAAAAGGTCTTTACCGGCCCTCGTAGTACCATGCTGGCAACAGTGAGGGAAGAGTCAATGCCACCTGAAAGAAATGCCCCTAGGGGCACATCTGATACCAGACGTCTGACCACAGCCTGATCAAAACGCTCTTTTGTTTCAATACAGGCCTGCCTGTAATCCATGTTTCTCTTTGCCGGATTCATTGACCAGAATGGGGCATTGTTAATTATTTTGCCCTTTTCCACTTCCAGGAGATGTCCGGGAGGAAGCCTTCTGATCTCTTCAAACGCACAGAAGGGATGAGGGACGTAGCGAAGGCTCAAATAGAGGTCCAGGGCCTCAGGATCAATTTTCCTGTCACATCCGGAAAGTGTAAGAAGTGCCGGGATTTCCGACGCAAAGAAAAAGCCGGAGCTGTTTTCAACATAGAATAGAGGTTTTACTCCAAGCCTGTCCCGCACAACAAGCATTCTTTTACTGTTGTGGTTAAGCGCACAGAAAGCGAACATCCCTTTTAGTTTTTCAATGCCTGCCTTGCCATATATCCTGATAATATTTGCCAGCACTTCTGTATCTGAGCGCGTGGTGAAAACACATCCCCTTTTTTCAAGGTCATGTTTCAGCTCTGAAAAGTTGTAGATTTCACCGTTAAAAACTACTGTTATTTCTCCTGCGGCATCTGTAAGCGGCTGAGATCCTCCTACAATATCGATGATTGCCAGTCTTCTGTGGGCAAGACCTATCCTATTGTCAAAATAGATGCCACTTCCGTCAGGTCCTCTATGTGAGAGAAGAGAAGATGTCTTCTCAAGACGCCTTTCAGTGCTTGGTAAGCTGTTTTCTTTTATGGAGTATCCTGCTATTCCGCACATAATATATTGTTAAATCAGAGTAAGGTATTACCTGGCCAGTAGTTGCTACTGAAATATTATATTGCCTGTATTTCTACAATTTATTTAAGTGGTTTCTATCTCGGGAATGTAGTTCCTTTTGGTACTCACACGATTTTCTTTGTACTGCAACTTGATCATCTACCCAACGGCTTGTAGGCTTTCGATACCGCTACGTACGGGTCCAAAGCAGCAGAAAACATTGCGATACACGAAAGGATAGCCTACCTTTTCCTTCACAGAATTCAAAGGGAAAACCGATGAAAAAGACTTGCTTGTATGAGTAACTCGAAGATTACAGTAATAGATGGGGGCAGGCTTGAGGTCAACAGGGCATTTCTCCCGCTC
>JAUWHV010000129.1 GCA_030605675.1 Deltaproteobacteria bacterium
TCTTTGGGCATAATGCCTTACATCAGCGCCTCCATCATTATTCAGCTCCTTACAGTAGCCATCCCGCACCTTGAGGCATTAAAAAAGGAAGGTGAGGCAGGAAGAAAGAAGATCAGCCAGTATACCAGGTATGGTACAGTGGGCTTGAGCATTATTCAGGGGCTTGGGATAGCCATTACTCTTGAGAGTCTGACATCTCCGGGTGGTGCTCCGGTCGTAGCAGTGCCCGGCTGGCCTTTTCGGCTCTTAAGTGCTCTGACCTTTATGTCAGGGACGGTATTTCTGATGTGGCTCGGAGAGCAGATTACGGAAAGAGGTGTTGGTAATGGTATTTCTCTGATTATTTTCGCCGGCATTGTGGCCAGGATGCCTTCAGCCATGATAGACACGTTCAGTCTGATGCGTACAGGTGATATACACATGGCTCTAGTTATATTTCTTTTAGTGATGATGGTGGCGGTAATTGGATTTATCTGCTTTATGGAGCGGTCCCACAGGCGTATTCCAGTCCAATACGCCAGGAGAGTAGTGGGGCGAAAGGTATATGGAGGGCAGAGCACCCATCTGCCTTTAAAAGTGAATACTGCAGGAGTAATACCACCGATTTTTGCGTCGTCTATTATGATGTTTCCTGCAACCATAGCCAATTTTATCCAGGTACCCTGGATGCAGAGCGTAGCTCAGGGTCTGAGACCTGGAAGTTTATTTTATGAGACGATCTTTGTAATGGCCATTATCTTTTTCTGTTATTTTTATACAGCCATGATCTTCAATCCGGTTGATATAGCAGATAATATGAAAAAACATGGGGGTTATGTCCCAGGTCTCAGACCAGGAAGGCGTACTTCTGAATATATTGACAGGGTCCTGACCAGGATTACCCTGATAGGTGCCATTTATGTTTCCGCGATTTGCGTATTACCAAGCATATTGATTTCAAAGTTAAATGTGCCTTTTTATTTTGGTGGAACGGCCCTTCTGATTGTTGTAGGTGTGGGAATGGATACCATGGCTCAAATTGAATCCCATCTTATCACCAGGAGCTACGAAGGGTTTATGAAGGGGGCCAAGTTGAAGGGAAGAAGATAGAGTGAATACAAAAGGAACAAAGGTAAATTAGATGTCCAAAGAAGATGCAATACAGGTTGAGGGAAAGGTGCTTGAAACTTTACCCAATGCCATGTTTCGCGTTGAGCTTGAAAATGGTCACAAAGTACTTGCACATATTTCAGGTAAGATGCGTATGCACTATATAAAAATATTGCCTGGTGACACAGTGACCGTAGAGCTGTCGCCCTATGACCTGTCCAGGGGCCGTGTTGTATATAGGGCCAGATAAATCTTAGTTGCAGAAAAGATTTAATCCTGGTTCTGAAGAACGAAGAGGAATATGCCATGAAGGTTAAAGCATCAATCAGACGTCGTTGTAAGGACTGCAAAATAATCCGACGCAGAGGCATACTGCGAGTGCTGTGCAAAAATCCAAGGCACAAACAGCGACAAGGATAGCTAGCTAGGGGGTTGATCTGTGGCAAGAATTGCAGGTGTTGAGCTGCCAAAGAACAAGAGGCTGGAGATTGCGCTCACATATATTTATGGGATTGGACGTACAACTGCCCAACAAATTCTGGATAAGGCAGAAATTGACAGAAACAAAAAATCCGATGATTTGACGGATCAAGATATCACGTCGCTACGGAAGACTATCGATGCCGACTATAAGGTGGAGGGAGATCTTCGTAGAGAGGTGTCGTTGAACATCAAGCGATTGATGGATTTTGGCAGTTATCGGGGACTTAGACATCGTAGAGGACTTCCGGTTAATGGACAGCGTACCAAAACAAATGCTCGTACGCGAAAGGGTCCCAGGCGCTCAGTAGTCAAAAAGAAGAGAAGAGTTTAGTAACGGAGGGCGGAGTAATATGGCATCACCGAGAAGAGGTGGCCGAAAAGAAAAGAAGAATGTGCCGGAAGGTATTGTGCACATACGATCTACTTTTAATAATACTATAATAAATATAACTGATAAACAGGGGAATACAATTTCCTGGTCAAGTGCAGGGACCCAGGGTTTTAAGGGTTCGAGGAAAGGCACTCCGTTTGCCGCCCAGGTAGCGGCTGAAAACGCTGTAAGAAAAGCAGCAGACCAGGGCATGAGAAGTGTTGAAGTACATCTCAAGGGACCAGGTTCCGGAAGAGAGGCAGCAGTGCGGGCCCTCCAAATAGCAGGATTTAAAATCTCAGTTATTCGAGACGTAACATCAATACCTCATAATGGTTGCAGATCTCCAAAGAGACGAAGAGTATAGGACTGCAAATGAGCGATTAGCCTTTAGCGGTTAGCTATTAGTTTAATGATTACAGAATGTTTTGCTATTACAAACTTTTACCCTGTTGAATGCAGCTTCGCTGCCCCCTTTTGGGGATTCAAACAGGGTGAACCCGTTGGGTGTTATTTCTAGTTAACGTAATGCCTTTTTCAAAGTTAAACGCTAATGGCTAACAGCTAATTGCTTATCTTAGATTATTTATATGTTTCCAAGTTACCGGAGGAAGTGTTTTGGCTAGATATACAGGACCACGATGTCGCTTGTGTCGCAGAGAGGGTTGCAAACTTTTTCTTAAGGGAGACAGGTGTTATTCAGATAAGTGTGCCTTTGAAAAGCGCAGTTATGTGCCGGGAGAACATGGACAGGGCCGGATAAAAGTTTCTGACTATGGGATTCGGTTGAGAGAGAAACAGCGGGTTCGGCGTATGTATGGATTGCAGGAGGCACAATTCAGGAGTTATTTTGATAAAGCTGATCGTCAAAAGGGGGTCACCGGTACTAATCTTCTAGTACTCCTGGAAAGACGTCTTGACGGCGTAGTTTATCGCCTTGGCTTTGCTGAGTCCAGATCACAGGCCCGTCAGTTAGTCCGTCATGGACATTTCCTCATAAATGGGAAAAAAGTGGACATACCGTCGTTTTTGGTAAAGCAGGGAGACGAAATCAAGGTAACAGAGAAGAGCAAATCCATAGCTCCACTCAAACAGGCACTGGGAGCAATTGCCCGCAGGGGTGTGCCTGAGTGGCTGGAACTGGATGAGGATAAGTTGCAGGGGACAGTGAAGGCAATGCCTGAACGAGGACACATAACTATGCCCATTCAGGAACAACTAATAGTTGAATTCTACTCTAAGTAATAACCTGTGATACTGCTGACCCTAAAGATAATTTAGAGCAAAAGAATTGAATTATATTATATCCGGAGTTCAAGAGGCTTAGATGGACAATATGACTGCTGAACAGACTCCATACTATCGCAACTGGCGGGAATTAATTCGTCCCAAGAGGCTTGAAGTTAATAGTGCAACACACACAGGGTTTTATGGCAAATTCAGTTGTGAGCCTCTGGAGAGAGGCTACGGCACCACACTGGGTAACACCTTGCGACGTGTGCTCTTGTCTTCTCTACAAGGGGCTGCGATTATTTCCGTAAAAATAGAAGGTGTGTTGCACGAACTGGGAACCATAACAGGAGTAATTGAAGACGTAACAGATATTATTCTTAATTTGAAGGGTGTGCGCCTGAAGATTTTCAAGGATGAAGAAAAGGCCCTGATATTGGAAAAACAAGGGCCGGGAGAAGTGCGTGCCGAGGATTTAATTGCTCCACATGGTGGAGTTGAGATACTGAATCCCGATCATCATATTGCCACATTGACGGAAGATGGTGAATTACGGATGGAAATGGTGGCTACATGGGGCAAGGGATACGTCTCTGCTGAAAGCAATAAGGATCCGGATCAGCCAATAGGTACTATAGCTATAGATGCTCTGTTTTCGCCGGTGCAGAAGGTTAGTTTTGTTGTTACGAAAGCTCGTGTTGGTCAGGTGACCGACTATGACAAGTTGACCATGGAGGTCTTGACCGATGGTACAGTCCTTCCTGAGGACGCCATGGCTTATGCCGCAAAGATTCTGAAGGATCAATTTGCGGTGTTTATTAACTTTGACGAGAAGGAGGAGTCTGAAGAGGAAAAGCTCTCTTCTGATTTTGAAGGCAAGCTCGAATATCTGAACCGGAAAATTGATGAACTGGAATTTTCCGTACGCTCGGCCAATTGTCTCAAAAATGCAAATATATACTACATTGGTGAGCTGGTACAAAAAACAGAGCAAGAGATGCTCAAGACAAAAAATTTTGGCCGGAAATCTTTACAAGAGATCCAGGAAAACCTCGATGGCATGGGATTACATCTGGGGATGAAGCTTCAGGGGTGGAGCCAGCCCAAGAAAACAGATGAGGAAGAAAAAAATACTGAAGAAAAAGAAGGTGATGAGTAATGAGGCACCGAAGAAGGACGCATAGACTGGGGTGTAAGACAGCTCATCGTAAGGCGATGCTCGGGAATATGGTAACATCGCTGATAGAGCATGGTCGAATTGTCACAACAGTTCCGAGGGCCAAAGAGGTCAGGCGTGTGGCTGACAAAATGGTTACTTTGGCAAAAAGATCGAGTCTCCATGCAAGGCGTCAGGCATTTTCAGTCATACGTGATCGAAAAGTCGTTTCAAAGCTTTTTGATAAGTGGGGGCAGGAATTTGCCGATCGAAATGGTGGTTATACCAGGATAGTAAGGATAGGCCCACGAAGGGGAGATGCTGCCATGATGTCTATTGTGGAACTGGTCACCGACTCCCTGGAGAAGCCCAAGCCTCAACGTAAGCCTCAAAAGGTGGTATCTGCTGAATCCGTGATACCGCAGGCTGCTCCGGCGTCTGCGGATAAGCCGGAAGGCATGAAAGGGGAGGATGGCCCTGCTGAGGAAACCCGAATCAGTGAGGAGGCATCTGTCGCTGAGGCTGGAATCGTAGAGGAAAAAACCGCCACCGGGGTTGAGGCCGTAGAAGAAGAGGCAAACGAGGAGTCCGAAGTCACCGGCAATAAGACTTCCGAGGTGGATGTTGATTCAAAAGAGATGGGAGCAAAAGAGGAGGAAAAGGGCGTAGAGACAGATAAAACTTGATTCGGCCGTAAGCGTTCACAGGGCACCGCATCTGCAGCACCCTGTAAACGCTTACAGTTCGGTGGGTTGCGATAAAACGGGCGTTGTAATCCCGTGAACGCTTACAAAAATATATTGCATTTGGTGTTGTATAATATGCCATGAATGAGGTTGATTGCCCTCAGAACTGCAAGTTCTGAGGGCATTATTTGTTGAGAAAGCCGTCTAAAAAAGATTAACTTTATTGACAACGTAAAAACAGGGTAATAAGCTTTAAAAACTACCTTGAGCTCCTAACTTAATTCTATTGCTAACAGGGGTAAAGTACATGGCAAAGATGACCGGAAAACAAATGGTCATAGAGGCCCTCAAGCGGGAAGGTGTTGATATTATCTTTGGCTTTCCCGGCGGGGCTATTATTGATGTCTACGATGCCTTGGAAAAAGACGGCACCATAAAGCACGTCCTGGTCCGACATGAGCAGGGAGCGGCCCATGCTGCTGATGGTTATGCCAGGGCTTCCGGAAAGGTGGGAGTGTGCATTGCCACGTCAGGTCCGGGAGCCACCAACACCGTCACAGGTATAGCAACGGCAAACATGGATTCGGTTCCCATAGTTGTATTTACCGGTCAGGTACCCACTGCCCTGATTGGTAATGACGCATTCCAGGAAGTGGATATCGTAGGCATTACACGTCCTTGCACAAAGCACAATTACCTTGTTAAAGACGTTAAAGACCTTCCTCGGGTACTTAAGGAAGCCTTTTATGTCGCGAGATCAGGCCGGCCAGGTCCGGTCCTTGTAGATCTTCCCAAGGATGTTCAGAACGGCAAGGCCGAGTTTGACTATCCACAGGAGATAAAGCTCCGTTCATATAATCCTGTAATCGAGCCTCACGGCAAACAGATTGAGCGGGCCTACAGGTTAATAGAGAAGGCAAAACGGCCTGTTATTTATGCTGGTGGCGGAGTAATCATCTCTGATGCGGATAAGGAACTCAGGGCACTTGCTAAAGCGATGCATATTCCGGTAACCATGACTTTGATGGGGCTTGGCGGATTTCCCGGCACCCACGAGTTGAGCCTGGGTATGCTGGGCATGCACGGTACGTACTCTGCCAACATGGCCATGGCAAACAGTGATCTTATCATTGCTATTGGCGCCCGCTTTGACGACAGGGTTACCGGAAAGATCGAGGCATTTGCTCCGCTGGCCAAGATAATTCACCTGGACATAGATCCCACATCTATCCAGAAAAACGTGAAGGTGGATGTGCCTATAGTGGGTGATTGCAAGAGGGTATTGAAGAAGCTGTTGGATGCCGTAAAGGATGGTGGTCGCCCTGCTGAAGCCTGGATGGACCAACACCAGGCTTGGTTGCAGCAGCTTGATGCATGGAAAAAACGCCATCCCCTTACATATAAAGAGGAGCCCGGCGTTATCAAGCCTCAGAATGTCATTGAAAAGCTGTATGAGATGACAAAGGGACGGGCTATCATTACTACAGAGGTCGGTCAGAACCAGATGTGGACCGCCCAGTTCTACAAATTCGACGAGCCACGGACCCTCCTGACTTCCGGCGGCCTTGGAACCATGGGCTATGGATTTCCTGCAGCTATTGGGGCCCAGATGGCCTTCCCTGACAAGCTGGTGGTGGATGTGGCCGGTGACGGCAGCATACAGATGAATATCCAGGAGATGGCGACTGCCATGGAGCAACGCCTGCCTGTAAAAATAGTCATTCTTAATAACCAGTTTCTCGGCATGGTTAGACAATGGCAGGAGCTGTTCTATGATCGTCGGTATGCAGCTACTGAGTTTGAAATGACCCCGGATTTTGTGAAACTGGCTGAGGCTTATGGGGCCAAGGGGTTTAGAGCAACCAAGCCGGAAGAGGTCGATGATGTGCTCAGTAAGGGTCTTGAAGCGGAAGGTCTGGCGATTATGGAATTTGCTATAGCCCGCGAAGAAGGGGTCTTCCCAATGGTCCCGGCCGGAAAGGCTACAACTGAGATGTTGCTCGTTTAATATCGAGGATAAGGAGCTTGGCCCTATGAAGCATACCCTCTCTGTATTAGTTGAAAATACTCCTGGTGCTCTTTCCCGCATAACCGGGCTTTTTAGCGGGCGGGCGTTTAATATTGAGAGCCTTAATGTGGCTGCAACCTTGGACCCTACCCTGTCACACATCACACTGGTGACAAGAGGCGATGAATTCATAATTGAGCAAATAATCAAACAGCTCAGGCGCCTGGTAGATGTTTTCAAGGTCGTGGATGTGAGTGAAGGTGAGTTTGTTGAGCGCGAGATGTCCTTGATCAAGGTCCGGGCCGAGGAAGAGTCCAGGGCCGAGATATTACGCATTTGCGATATATTCCGTTGCAAGGTTGTTGACGTGAGCCCTAAATCTTATACCTTAGAGGTTACCGGACCGGAGTCAAAACTAAAGGCAGTAATAGAGCTACTCCGTCCAATTGGAATCAAAGAAATTACCAGAACCGGTACCATAGCCATGATGAGAGAGAGAAAGACGATTTAGAAAGGAGCTGCAGAGGATGAGGATTTATTACGAACAAGATGCCCCCATGGACGTACTTCAAGGAAAGGCCATAGCCATAATCGGCTATGGTAGCCAAGGGCATGCCCATGCCCAGAACTTGAGAGATAGTGGGTTGTCCGTTGTCGTGGGGGAACTCCCTGGAACACCCAATTATGATCTTGCAGTCAAACACGGGTTTGAGCCTGTAAGTGCCGGAGAAGCTGCAGCCAAGGGAGATCTCATCATGGTCCTGGTGCCTGATCATGTCCAGGGCCGGCTATACGAAAGTGCTATCAAGCCAAACCTGAAGACCGGGAACATGCTCCTTTTTGCCCATGGCTTCAACATTCATTTTGGCCAGATAATTCCTCCGGCTGACGTGGATGTTACCATGGTTGCACCCAAAGGCCCGGGTCATCTGGTGCGCAGGGAATACGAAAAGGGCGCCGGTGTGCCCAGCCTGGTGGCCATACATCAGGATTACACGGGAGAAGCCCTTCAGAGGACACTTGCCTATGCAAACGGCATAGGCGCCACCCGTGCGGGGGTCATTGAAACCACATATAAAGAAGAGACCGAGACTGATCTCTTCGGCGAGCAGTGTGTTCTCTGTGGCGGGGTCACCGAGCTCATAAAAGCCGGTTTTGAGACCCTGGTTGAAGCAGGTTATCAGCCGGAAATAGCATACTTCGAGTGCTGCCACGAGCTCAAGCTCATAGTTGACCTGATTTACGAAGGCGGTCTGTCGCAGATGCGTTACTCAATCAGCGATACGGCGGAATATGGCGATCTTACCAGGGGAAAGCGCATAATAACAGAAGAAACAAGAAAGGAGATGCGCAAGATCCTTGATGAGGTTCAGAGTGGCAGATTTGCCAGGGAATGGATGCTGGAAAACCAGGTCAAACGCCCTGTATTCAACGCCCTCAGACAGCGGGAAAAGGAACATCCTATAGAGGAGGTCGGCTCCCGCCTGAGGGATATGATGAGCTGGCTCAATAAGTAGCCCCGGCTCTAAGCCCTTAATGCATTTTCATCGCATTCCAGTTGCCAAGGAAGGAGCCCCTTTCATAGGCATTGCCGTCCTGGCCGCTGTGATATGTTCTTTACTCAACTGGCCTGTTCCGGCTGTGGTCTTTTTTGTGATTGCGGTCTTTGTTCTCTTTTTCTTTCGGGACCCGGAGCGTATAATTCCATCAGGCTCGGGCCTGGTGGTATCACCTGCTGACGGTCGAGTCATAGATATAGCTGAAGACAACACGGGCTCCCTTAATGGAAAAGACGTAAAGCGAATCAGTATATTCATGAATATTTTTAATGTGCATGTAAACAGGGCCCCAATTACGGGCGAGGTTCAACAAATTTTGTACCAGCCGGGATCCTTCTGGCCTGCTGACCGCAAAAGGGCCTTGCTTGAAAACGAGCGAAATGCCCTTTTGATCCGCAGCGAGGACGGAATGGAGCTGACCGTCGTACAGGTGGCCGGTATAATAGCCAGGCGAATTGTTTGTTGGGCTGAGGTCGGTGATAGGGTTAAAATCGGTGAACGCTTTGGACTCATTCGTTTTGGATCTCGCCTTGACGTGTATGTCCCGAAGGATGTTTCAGTATTGGTGAAAAAGGGCGACCGGACAACGGCCGGGCAGACGGTTCTTGCCCGAAATGGTAGCAAGTAGCGATTTCTAATTTCTAATTTCTAATTCCCAATTTCTAATGGGGGGGTCTCCCATGAAACAAAAGCAAAGCGGTGATTCAGCAGACAAGACTTCAAGACGCAGCATATATCTCCTCCCAAACCTGCTGACCTCGGCAAGCCTGTTCAGCGGGTTCTATGCCATTATTGCCGCGATTAAAGGGAATTATCAGGCCGCTGCCGTGGCCATTTTAATATCCTTTGTCCTGGATGGTCTGGACGGCAGGGTGGCTCGTTGGACCCGTACTACGAGTAGATTCGGTATGGAGTATGATTCCCTTTCAGACCTGGTGGCCTTTGGAGTGGCCCCGGGCATACTGGCCTTTATGTGGGGGCTGCAGGATTACGGCCGGCTAGGATGGCTTGCTGCCTTTCTGTATGTGGCAACCACTGCCCTCAGGCTGGCCAGATTCAATACCCTGAGCCAGAGCAGTAATGGCAGCGCAAGGGATTATTTCCTTGGCCTGCCATGTCCCTCTGCGGCGGCCGTATTGGCTACATCTGTGCTTTTATGCCAGTATGTCGGTATATTTGGGCCGGTACGTCATGTGGCAGTGCTGATCATGGTCTATGGCCTTTCCTTTCTGATGGTCAGCAATGTGCGTTACCATAGCTTCAAGGAAGTCCGCTGGCTTCAGCAGCACCCTTTTTCCGGTATGGTAGTGCTGATTCTGGCCATAATGGTAGTTGCTATGGAGCCCAAGGTGACGCTATTTGTCCTTATAGGTACCTATGTGATATCCGGGCCTGTCTTGATGTCCATTAGGGCCCTGAGACCCAGGTCGTTGAGGTCTGGTGCGGGTCATCACAGTAAAGATGTTTCCCCTGGCAGAGATGATGGGATATAAAAAAGTGGGTTGCGGTAAAACGGGCGTTGTAATCCCGTGAACGGTTACAAAAAATGAATAGCAATAAAAGGATAATAATATTTGATACTACATTAAGGGACGGTGAGCAGTCCCCTGGTGTATCTCTAAACGTTGAGGAAAAACTCCAGATCGGTAGGCAGTTGAAAAAGCTGAATGTCGATGTGATCGAGGCCGGATTTCCTGTTGCTTCCCCTGGTGATTTTGAGAGTGTTAAGCGCATTGCACGGGAACTCAGGGGCTTACAGGTTGCTGCCCTGGCCCGTGCCAATGAGAAAGACATCGATACTGCCTGGGAGGCCATAAAGGAGGGGGAAAATCCTCGAATACATACGTTCATTGCCACCTCTGATATCCACCTCCAGTATAAACTAAAAAAGACCAGGGAGCAGGTACTAGATATGGCCCGGGCTGCGGTACGACATGCCGCAAAATACACCGGCAATGTAGAGTTTTCCGCTGAAGACGCGAGCCGGAGCGATCTTGATTTCCTCTGTAAGGTCTTTGAGACGGTGATAGATGCCGGTGCCACAACGGTCAATTTCCCGGATACAGTGGGGTATGCCGTACCGCATGATTTTGGCAGGATGATCCGATATGTGGTCGAGCACACTTCCAACATCCACAAAGCGATTTTGAGCGTACACTGTCACAACGATCTGGGACTGGCCACAGCGAATGTTCTGACAGCTTTGGAGCAAGGTGCAAGACAAGTGGAGTGCACTGTAAACGGTATAGGTGAGAGGGCCGGCAATGCGGCTATGGAAGAGGTGGTCATGGCCATCCGTACCAGGCAAGACGTCCTTCCCTTTGACACAGCGATATCTTCTCAACACATCATGGCTGCCAGCCGGCTGGTAAGCATGCTTACCGGAATGGTAGTCCAGGCGAACAAGGCCATAGTAGGGGATAACGCCTTTGCACACGAGTCCGGAATCCACCAGGACGGGGTCTTAAAGGAACGTACGACCTATGAGATTATCGATCCCAAGGACATAGGTCTCAGCAAAGGGACCCTGGTCCTTGGGAAACACTCCGGGAGACATGCCCTTAAGGCAAAGCTTGAGGAAATAGGCTACAAGCTCAGCGATGAAGAGATCGATAGGGTATTTTTAAGGTTCAAGTCCCTTGCAGACAAGAAGAAGGAGGTTTATCCGGAGGATGTTGAGGCCCTTGTGGCAGAAGAGGTGCTCCGGATTCCGGATCGTTATCGTCTTGTTTACCTCCATGTTGCCGGTGGTAGCGGCATCAGACCGACCGCAACCGTAATAATAGAAATAGACGGCAAGGAGGTTGATGGAGTGAGCCTGGGGGCCGGTCCGATAGATGCGGCCTATAAGGCAGTAGCCAAGCTCGTAAAGACTGAAAGCCATCTGCTCCGTTTTGCTGTAAACTCCATTACAGGGGGCACGGATGCCCAGGGAGAAGTCGCTGTGCGCCTTGAAGAAGGCAGTTATGTGGTCACAGGCCATGGGACCGATCCTGATATAATTACTGCTAGTGTCAGGGCATACCTGAACGCCCTGAATCGTCTTGAACACATGAAGGAAAATGCGCCGCAAAAGAAATGTTGAATGCTAAATAAAGAAATGTTGAATTGTGAATTTTGAATTGCGGTAAAACGATTGGAATATTGAACAGAGGTTTTCAGCC
>JAUWHV010000066.1 GCA_030605675.1 Deltaproteobacteria bacterium
GTTCAGCTCTGCCACTGCTGTTTTTCCAGTTGATTGATCAGAAATTCTATCTGGTGCCTGAGCTTAACAGACTCATTCATTTGTTGCTTTATACGGTTAACAGAGTGCAACACAGTGGCATGATCACGGCTGAATTCTCTCCCGATTGCCTCAAGAGAAGACTCGGTATAGCGGCGGGCAAGATACATACCCACTTGTCTGGGCTGTGCGATAGACCTCTTTCTGGATTTTGAGCAAATCTCATCTCTGCTCAACTGAAAATGACGGCAGATCATTTTCCTTATATCCACGACAGTAATTGCCTCAGGTTCTCCGACCAGGTCTTTAACCACTTCTCGAGCCAGGTCCATATCAACAGGCTGTCTAAGTAGCGAGGACTTGGTCACAAGCCCAATTACCGCCCCTTCGATCCGCCTGACATCGCCCTTCAGGTGCTGGGCAAGAAAATCAATAATCTCTTCTTTAAGACATATTCCATGATTCTTGGCCTTACGTTCAATAATTTTTTTCCTGGTAGACAAATCCGGTGGATTTATGGAAGTGATAAGCCCACTAGCCAGTCTTGATCGCAGCTGATCGTTTACACTGTGTATCTGCCTCGGTAGTTGACTTCCAGTAAAAATTATTGTCTTTCCCTCGTCCATAAGGGGATCAAGGGCCAGGGCCAGTTCCGCCTGGGTCCTTTCTCTCCCTGCAAAGGAATGGACCTCTTCAAGGAGCAGAACGTCACAATCCTTTTGATAGCGGCTTACAAAGGCTTCCATTTGCCCGTTTTTTATTGATCTTACGACCTGGGTGGTGAAATCATTGGCAGTAAGATAGCGAAGTCTCGTATCCGGTGTCTCTTTAAGTATTTTTTGCCCGACTGCCTGGATAAGATGGCTTTTCCCGAGTCCTGCCTCAGAATGCAGGTAAATTACATTGTTGTGATTATCCCCTCCATTAGCTGTAGCCCAACAAGCTGAAAAGGCATAGCGATTGCTGTCCCCAACCACAAATTCATTAAAAGTAAAGCGTTCGCAGAATTTGGGCCTCGGCACTTCACTGGGGGCGAAGTTTGGAAGGTGTAGCTGATCCCGTGCAGCCTCTTTTACAATTTCGGCAGGAGAAAGCCTTATTTTCCAGGCGTGTCCCTCTTGAATAAGTGCCTCCTTCAGCGTGGGCAAATAGTGCTCCTGGACCCAGGAAACAAAAAACTGATTGGGGCAGTGGATAATAATAGTGTCATCATCTACCCCCCCATAGGTCAGAGGGGCAATCCACACCCGATAGCTGCCTTCAGGTATCCTGAGACGAAGAACTTCTTTTAGACCTTGCCAAACGTTTTCCATTTCTGATGACCTAACGCAATTGCGACCTTTAATTGCTTTTCGGAAGTTTATTATCCTAACTACAGACTAATTTTAACAAGGGGTAAATTTGATTTCACCCAACCAACATGAAAGTGGGTATAACCTGCTGCAACTCTTGATCAATTTGTTTGAAAGGACTTTTTCGGCAGGATAAACAGGATTATCATTTATTCTGTTGACCCGGTCAAAAAAATGGAAAATTCTATATTATGAACATATGAACATCGGTTTTTGACAAATATCGTAAGTCTGGTTTAGTTCATAATGAAGCTATATCCTGCTGTCAAAGTGGAGAAAGGGAGATTTTTCTTAAATCAGCACATGAGTTATCAACAAGGGGCTATCTTGTGAATTTTTTGTCACTTTTTTTGACGACTTGCGTAACATATGGAGAAGATAAGGTTTTTGTTGTCTGTAAAAATTCGTATAATTCTCGTAAGTTCTCCTGTTGAACACGATTTATCAACAGCTTTTTCAAACAACGGGAACTTACTAATTCTTCAATTTTCATCCAATTTGTAGAATCTTCTATCTATAAACTTTTTTTGAATGAAGCTGTTCTTGTAATACCTTTCTTGTTTTGGCATAGTGGTAAAATGGAACTCCTTGACAGGGAAAGGTGCCTTGCTCTCCTGCAAAAGTATCAAGTACCGGCACACATAGTGTCCCACAGTCTTAGGGTAGCCCAGGTGGGGATGTTTATTTCAGCTCATCTCAAAATGGCAGGTGAAGATCTTGATATCGGCTTGGTGGAGGCAGGTGGCCTTCTCCATGATATAACCAAGATGGACTCTGTTCATACAAAGCAGAATCATGCCTTATCGGCCTTCAGATTGCTTGAGTCTCTGGGGTATCATGCAGTGGCTGATATAGCTCGTCAACACGTGCGTCTCGACCGGAACATTAGACATGATCCAATAATAACCGAGGCCTTACTTGTGAACTATGCAGATAAGCGTGTGAAGCACACCTCCATAGTCACATTATCAGAGAGGTTTGAGGACCTGTTAATACGTTATGGAACCACTCCTGAGCGCCGGGAAATGATCAGGAAGCTTCATAACGAAATAGAGGAAATTGAGTCCCTTATTTTCACAAAGTTGGATATTGGACCTGCCGGGTTGAATGACATGAATGTCCTTGACCCGGCAGCCAGAATAAATTTAGAAAGGATTTATGGATAGGGGTTTTGGCATCCTTCATTCACCAGTTTACACTTTTTTCGAAAAAGCGTGTATTATCGAATTGAATGCCGATGGCGAAACTGGAAATTCGAAATTAGGTAACGCATCTACACCCTTGTGTTTTTCCCAATTTCCAATTTCCAATTTCACTGCCAAAATGTAAACTACTTTTGACTTGTCATGAAGAATGAAAATTTTTATTATTTTTACTTGTTAGAGAGGAGTAATCATGTCTCATAAACTCAGCTTTTTTGGTCATTCAGCCTTTAGAATAGTTACAGAACAGGATTTAAAGATATGGATTGATCCATGGCTGGACAATCCTCAAGCCGCAGGCAAGCCTGACTCACTGGATGCCGATCTTATTCTTATTACTCATGCCCATGAAGATCACATGGGAAACTGCCTGGGCATGGCCAGATCATCTGCCACTGAAGTAGTAGCAATCCACGAAATACAGCAATATCTCCTTATCAAGGGGCTTCCAAACGTAACAGGTATGAATATCGGAGGAACCTATATCACAAAAGGAGTTGCAATCACCATGGTACCCGCGCTTCACAGCTCCTCGTTCCAGGAGGGCGATGAGATCCTCTATGGCGGAGAGGCCGCAGGCTTTGTGATTCGTCTTGAAGACGGACTCATTCTTTACCATGCAGGAGACACCGGCCTGTTTGGGGATATGGCCCTGATAGGAGGGATGTATCGGCCTGAAATTACCATGGTCCCCATAGGAGACCACTATACCATGGGACCCAGAGAAGCGGCCTGTGCCTGCAAATTCATTAGGGCAGAGAAAGTCATCCCGATGCACTATGGCACCTTCCCTGCTCTTACAGGCACTGTGGAAGAATTCAGTAAGGAACTCGCGTCCCAGCAGGTTGATACTCAGTTAGTAGAGCTGAAGCCGGGTGAGAGTATGTCCATGTAGCTTGCTCTCAGGAGCCCGCGTACTGAATTCCCCAGATATATTGCGCGGGCCTTCTTCAGATCATCCGGATAGAGCACCTGCTCTCCGGCATTGCCCTGTTCCACAAAATCCTGACGAAAGGTGCCGTTTAAGAGTCCACTGGATACAGGAGGGGTAACGAGTTCGCCATCAATATCTAAGAATATATTACTGATTGTCCCTTCGGTGAGCTCACCGCGTTCGTTTGCAAACACACAGTCAAAAAGACCGCGGGTCTTGGCCCTCTGGTATTCTTCCGTATACAGGGGTCTGTATGTGGTTTTGTGATATAAAAAGGGATCTTGGGAGTCAACTGTTTTTAGCGACAGGTCAAAACAAACCTGCTTTTCCTGTGCTGATAGCACAGAGGCTGAAATATCTATTGAACCATCTCTTCCCAGCAACATGCGGACCCGGTAGGATTTTCGTTTTGAGTACAGGCCCTTTGCAAATTCAGCTAACTCCCTCCTCACCTTTTCCAGGTCTAAATAAAAAGCAAAATAATGGGCAGAGCGCGAGAGCCTTTGAACGTGCCTTTCCAGCAGAAAATAACCCTTTATTACCTCCTGCTCTCCCCTTCCATAGTCCCACCTGATGGTCTCTATAAGGGAAAAATCCTTCCCTGATCCACCTTTTTTAGTAGAGGATAAGGACAGAGAATTTGTCAGAAATTCGGCCTTAAGTCTACACTCATCGTATTCCTTTTCAGGATCTGAATCTATTGTTATCCCGCTTCCTATCCCGAACTCACCGGATTCTCCGTCCAGGACCACTGTCCTGATTGCCACATTCAGGACTGCTTTTTTCTGAGGGGAGATGAATCCTATGGCGCCTGTGTATACGCCCCTTGGAGAAGACTCGATCTCAGAGATAATCTCCATTGTCCGGATCTTTGGCGCCCCGGTCACAGACCCGCATGGAAACAGGGCATTAAAGATCTTATGCCAGGAGGTGTCCAAGCGAATTTCCCCCTCTACTCTGGATATCATCTGAAAAAGGGTCTTATAGCGCTCAACAGTAAAAATCTCCGGTACCCGGACCGTTCCGGGGAGAGAAAGCCTCCCTATATCGTTCCGAAGCAGATCAACAATCATGATATTCTCTGCCCGGTTCTTGGGGTCGTTGGCCAAAAAACGTGCCAGCTCACAATCTTCATCTGTTGTCCTTCCCCTCTTTAATGTGCCCTTCATGGGTTTGGACCAGATTTTTTGCCCTTCCAGGCGAAAGAAAAGTTCCGGAGAAAGGGAAAGGAGCCATTTTTTCCTGTTGCGTATCACAGCCCCGTAAGAGACAGACTGCCTGGCCCTGAGTGCCAGATAGAGATCAGATGGCAGACCGGTATATTTAAACCTTCCCCTTAAGGTATAGTTGACCTGATAGGTGTGACCACGGGCTATATAGTCCTTTATGCAGTCTATGGCCCTGACATATTGGTCCTTTGTTACCTCCAGTTCCAGAGGCCCTAAATTTTCCTGGATATTCGGAATGTTTTTTAAGGGACAAAAAGGGGCATCAGACCGATGAATCCATATCTTCGGATTCTCGAACACACCGAGCCATACCAGGGGGGCCTTGGGCCTGGGCGTATCCAGAAGGTGCCACAATTTGGGCTCAAGGGCATATCCCCACTCATAGGCCCACCATCCAGCCAGATAGTATCCCCTGTCAAGGGCCGTCTCCATGGATTTGTAAAGAGGCTCCAGATCATCAAGGCTGTATGCAGTAAGAATTTTTATTGGATTTAAAAAGAGGTATGAGGTATTTTCCTCTTGGGCGACCCTTGAAGTTTCAAGGAATACAAAGCAATCTCTGTCATTAAGCCCTTCTAAAACGCGCGCTGCATCCAGGGGATAGGGCCTTCCGGTGACATAGGGTGGATTCATGATCGAATTCTTTATTGCGGGGATAAGTTCAGACTTCGTAAACAAGAGAGGAAACCTTCCATTTTTTTGAACAGTTAATTTTGATGACAATACCATGGGATTAACATTTATAATTAACGTTTTTACCCTTGACAATTATCTCTATTTCCTTTAGATGTCCAGTGCCTTTCATTCAGAGAGGACAAATGTCTTTTACAGTTAGAAATTGGAGCTTATTGTATGACAACGCCTCTTCCAAAGGTGAGCGAAATCGAACGCAGATGGTATGTTGTAGACGCCAGTGATAAGGTCCTGGGCCGATTGGCAACTCAAATTGCCACAAGACTGAGGGGTAAGCACAAACCTATTTTCACCCCTCACCTGGATACCGGTGACTTTATTATAGTAGTAAATGCAGATAAGATCAGGCTTACCGGGCAAAAGCTGGACAAAAAATTATATTACAGTCATTCAGGCTATCTTGGAAGCATGAAGGCGGTTACTGCTCGCAAATTATTGGAGACAAAGCCGGAAAAGGTTATTCAACTGGCGGTTAAACGCATGTTACCCAAAAATCGCCTGGGGCGTAGCCAGCTCAAAAAACTCAAAATCTATGCCGGCCCACAGCATCCACATCAGGCCCAGGTTCCTGAACAGCTTCAGATCAACAGCTAAACCAACGACCCTTTTAAGGATACCGGCAATATGGAACAGACACGCCACTATGCCACTGGCAAAAGAAAGACTGCTGTAGCCCGCGTATGGATATACCCTGGTGAAGGTAGAATGATGGCTAACGGAAAACCCTTTGATGAGTACTTTGATGTAGATACTGCCCGTCTTATTACAGAACAACCCTTTGCTATTACAAATACGCTCGGTAAATTCGATGCCATGATCAAAGTCAAGGGTGGCGGGAAAAATAGCCAGTCCGAGGCAGTCCGCCACGGCATAGCCCTCGCGCTCCTGCTGGTCGATGAAGGACATCGAATTCCCTTAAAGAAGGCAGGTCTCCTTTCCAGGGACGCCAGAAAAAAAGAGCGCAAGAAATATGGACTCGCAGGGGCCAGAAAACGTTATCAGTATTCCAAGCGCTAGACTCATGGGAAAAGTTTAGGCACTTATCCCGAAACAATGTTACGCATTGCAATAGTAGGAGGATCCGGTTATACGGGAATTGAACTCCTGCGTATCCTGAAACTCCACCCACAGGCAAACGTGGTTGCAGTGACCTCACGAAAATATGCAGGCCATCCTGTGGAGGAGGTCTTTCCCTCACTGCATGGCTACAATGATCTTCTTTTCACAGAGCCTGATGTCACTCACCTGAGCAAATCCGCCGAATGGATATTTACAGCAGTCCCACATAAGGCTGCCATGTCAGTTGTCCCGCAATTTTTTGACGCAGGATGCAGGATCATAGATCTCTCAGCTGATTTTCGCCTGAGGGATCGCCGGACCTATGAAACCTGGTATCAGGCCCACACTGCCCCTGAACAGCTTGATAAGGCAGTATACGGACTGCCTGAAATCTACAGAAAAGATATCGCATCAGCGCAACTTGTGGCAAACCCAGGCTGCTACCCAACCAGTGCGATCCTCCCTCTTGTCCCCTTGCTTCATGCGGGAATAATCAGCTCTCAAGGGATAATAGCAGACTCGAAATCCGGAGCCAGTGGGGCCGGTCGAAGCCTCTCCCTGGGGACCCTTTTCTGTGAAGTCAACGAGGCACTCAAGGCCTATAAAGTGGCTGAGCACCGTCACATGCCTGAAATAGAACAAGAGCTTTCCGTAGCAGCAGGCAAACCCGTGGCCATGACCTTCATCCCGCATCTGATTCCCATGACCCGTGGTATCCTCACCACGACCTATGCCCAACTTACTGAGGAAATATCCACCGGCAAGATCCTCGTTGCCATAACAGAATTCTACAAAGATTCTCCCTTTGTGCGTGTACTCCCGGAAGGCACTTTCCCGGACATATCCTATGTGAGGGGAAGCAATTTTTGCGATATCGGAGCAAAGGTAGACAGGCGCACCAACACACTCATACTTATATCCGCCATAGATAATCTGGTAAAAGGTGCCTCAGGACAGGCTGTCCAGAACCTCAATATAATGGCCGGACTGAACGAATCTGTCGGCCTGGGCACTATTCCTCTTTTTCCTTAGACCATGGATCCTTCGGGCCAATCCCGCCCTCCATCCAGGAACATAAAGCTTACCATCCAATACAACGGGACAAAGTATCATGGCTGGCAAAGGCAGGTCGGCCAGATAAGCATTCAAGAATTCATTCAGGCTTCCATTGAAAAGATGACAGGTGAGCAGGTCTGCCTGATCGGCTCCGGAAGAACTGATGCCGGGGTACACGCCCTGGCCCAGGTAGCAAATTTTCATACTGATTCGAAAATACCCCTTGAAGGATTTCTGAAAGGCTTAAACAGTCTATTGCCGGAGGATATAGCTATACTGGCCACATCCGAGGCTTCCCCTGACTTTCACTCAATCCGGGACTCGATCTGTAAAATATACTGTTATCACATCCTGGTTTCAGATACCAAGATTCCCTTTTGGAATAAGAGGGCATGGTTGCTAAACCGGTCGCTGGACATCCATTCCATGGAAACGGCGCTCCCCCCACTCACAGGCACACATGACTTCAGTGCCTTTAAGGCCAGCGGAAGCAACGCAAAGACAGGTATCCGCACCATATATTTATGTGAAATCAAGCCAATAACCTGGGAAATATTCCCTCCATCCGGAGGACTGCACTATATGTTTACTATTGCCGCTAACGGCTTTCTCCGTTATATGGTCAGGAATATTGTGGGGCTTTTGGTGCAAATCGGCCTTGGAACAAGATCTTATGAAGATATGGCCAATGTGCTTGCCTCTAAGGATCGTTCTTCAGCCGGTCCCACTGCCCCACCACAGGGTTTATATCTGAAACAGGTTTATTATGATAAATCCGAGATACCGTTCATTATTAATGATCATCGAAAGGAGCAACAATAAATGTCCTGGACCTTCCCACTTGCAGAACGTGTACGAAATCTCAAACCGTCACCCACACTTGCAGTAAACACAAAGGCCAAGACTCTTAAAGCACAAGGAGTCGACATAATAAATCTGTCAGCAGGAGAACCGGATTTTGATACTCCTGAACATATAAAAGAAGCTGCTATAAAGGCCATCCGGGATGGATTCACAAAATATACTCCGGTAGGTGGTATTCCTGAGCTGAAGGAGGCTATAGCGGCCAAAATTGAACAGGACTATAGCCTGATATACAGGCCTGAACAAATCATGGTCTCAACCGGAGGGAAACAGGTCCTGTACAATGTAGCTCAGGCCATTCTGGACCCAGAGGACGAAGTCATAATTCCAGTGCCCTACTGGGTCTCTTATCCTGCAATGGTTGAGCTTGCAGGAGGCAAGGTTAAGTTCCTTTCAAGCGACCCTGACAAGGACTTTGCCCTGGACCTGGCGGCACTTGGCTCCATGTTAACATCCAAAACCAAGGCCATAATCCTTAACAGCCCTTCAAATCCCACTGGTGCTGTCTATAGCAGAGACGACCTTAAGACCGTAGCTGAGCTGGCAGTTGCACATAATTTTGTAGTAATCACTGACGACATCTATGATCAAATCCGCTTTGGCAACGAAGGCCCGGAGAATATTGCCTCTGTAGCCCCTGAGGCGCAGGATCACGTAGTGGTGGTAAACGGTGTGTCAAAGACGTATGCCATGACCGGCTGGCGCATAGGCTATCTCGCAGGCCCGGAGGCTGTAGTAAAGGCGGCAACCAAGATACAGAGCCAGAGTACTTCCAATCCCAACTCAATAGCTCAAAAGGCCACTTTAGCCGCACTGACCGGCCCTCAAGACGGGGTATTGAAGATGAAAGACGCCTTTCTCAAGAGAAAAAACTACATTATGGAAAGACTCAGGGCCATTCCGGGAATTTCGTGTGTAGAACCCAAAGGGGCCTTTTACGTATTCCCGGATCTTTCATTTTATTATGAGAAAGGGACATCAGGCCAAAAAATCAATGGATCGCTGGACATGGCTGACTACCTGCTGGAAGAGGCCCGAATTGCCGGAGTACCGGGCGTTGCCTTTGGAGATGACCGCTTTATGCGATTCTCCTATGCTACAGACCTGAGCATAATCCAGGAGGGGATGGACAGGTTAGGCGCTGCTCTCAGTAATCTCAAGTAAGATAACCGGCAAAATTGCAGCTATTGTTCTGTGACCAAGGCCAATGACATAAAAAAACGGTTCAGAATTCACGGCTTAGATTTTCAGTAAACCCTGAACCTCTGAACCTTGAATCTTGAATCTTGAACCCCTCGGTTACAAAATAGCTTTGGCTTTAATGCCCTCTTGAAGCTCGCTTTGCCGCCTTGAGAGGATTGATCTTCCTTCCGGTACTGTCTTTTGGGACTTCCTTCTTCACATGGGTTGCAAAGTTGCAGATGCCCTTTCGCCACTTCATTGCCGGATGCGGGTAAACTGAACAGAAATTGCCTGTATCATAGTTTGCGACTCTTGCACAGCCCTCACACTGCTCAACTATTTCAAAGCAGGCCCCGCCCAAATACTTGCAACCATTTTGACTCATAAACTTGCACTGGGCCCCTGGCTTATTTGTAATACATTCCATAACTCATTCCCTCTAACACATCAAAATTAAAACTCCACCAATCAACTCCAATCAACCTATTTTGAGCGGTTAGCCATTAGCGGTTAGCTGTTAGCGATTAGCTGTTAATTTGCTGCTGTTTTCCAAATAGGTTACTAACAC
>JAUWHV010000122.1 GCA_030605675.1 Deltaproteobacteria bacterium
CACTGTACCATACCTGGTATACTGGCTGATCTTCTTTCTTCCTGCCTCACCTTCCTTTTTTAATGCCTCAAGGTGCGGGATGGCTACTGTAAGGAGCTGAATAATGATGGAGGCGCTGATGTAAGGCATTATGCCCAAAGATAAAATGGACATATTCTCAAGCGCCCCACCGGAAAACATATTGAACATACCAAACAGCGTCCCCTGGGCACGATCGAAAAAGGACGCCATGGCCGCGACATCAATACCAGGAGTAGGGATTTGGACTCCAACCCGATATACAGCCAGCATAAGCAACGTAAAACCAATGCGTTTACGCAGCTCCGGTATTTGGCCTATACCCCCTAATCCCTTAAACAATATTGGCCTCCTGGCCCCGGTCCGCAATGACCTCTATCCGTCCGCCAGCAGTCTCTATTTTATTTTTAGCAGTTTCGCTGACCGCGTGGGCGCGAACCGTTACCGGCTGCTGTATCTCTCCGTCACCTAATATTTTCAGGAGATGATGGCGCTTACATACTAGTCCCAATGCTTTCAAAACGGCGATATCCACCACTCCCTCATGCCTGATCTCTGACAGATTACCAATGTTCAATACGCCGTAGACTTTTCTGAAACGGTTCTTGAAACCCCTTTTCGGGAGTTTCCTATACAACGGCATCTGGCCGCCTTCGAATCCTGGACGAATACTGCCGCCGGATCGGGATTTTTGGCCATTCTCACCCCGACAGGCCGTTTTCCCATGTCCGGACCCCGGCCCTCTTCCAACGCGTTTTTTCCCGCGTTTGGATCCGGGATGAGGTCTTAATGAATCCAATGTAATCATATGGGCTCCTGATAAATTCCTCAATTCCCTATTCTACGGTTTTGCCCCGGCACTTTGCCCTGGATACGGAAATACGTAAGACTTCCAGACCATTAAATGTGGCATGCATTACATTGTGTGGATTGTTGGAGCCAAGGCACTTTGTCAATATATCCTGAATTCCCGCTGCCTCCATAATCGCCCTTACTACAGCTCCGGCTATAACTCCGGTACCTGGTGACGCAGGTTTCAACAAAACCCTGCCTGCACCAAAATGGCCTATCACTTCGTGAGGTATGGTTTTGTTTACCATCGGTATCTTGATCATAGACTTAGTGGCCTTGTCACGGGCTTTTCTGAGGGCCTCAGGAACTTCTCTGGCCTTTCCCATGGCAAAACCAACTTTACCGGCCCCATCACCCACCACCGAAAGAGCACTAAAGCTGAATCGTCTTCCGCCTTTGACCACCTTAGACACCCGGTTAATATAGACTACTTTTTCTATCAGTTCTTGTTCATTATCTATATGTTGTTTCTGCAACATCATCCCCTTACAGCAGCTAACTATTATAATTCAGAAATCAAGGCCGGCTTCTCTGGCCGCATCAGCAAGAGCCTTGATTCGGCCGTGATAAAGATATCCGCCACGATCAAATGCTATGGTATTTGCACCCTTTTCCTTAGCCCTTTGGGCAATAATCCGGCCAACCTCTTTAGCCACAGCTTTTTTGTCTTCAAAATCGCCTGCCTTGCTTTTGATCTCAGGAGCTAAGGAAGAAGCAGCCGCAACTGTGACACCTTGTTCATCATTGATAATCTGAGCGTATATGTGTTTGCTGCTCCGAAAGACTACCATCCGCGGGCGCTCTGCTGTCCCTGATATATGCTTTCGTATGTGCTGTTTACGCCTTAAACGCGCCTTCAGCCTAGGGCTGGTCTTTGCCATAATTATTTCCATATGCAATATTGCTAATGATTCTAAATTCCATAACTACTGTGCAGCAGTCTTTCCAGCTTTGCGGATTATCTGTTCATCCGCATACCTGATTCCCTTGCCTTTATAAGGCTCTGGTGGCCTAAGAGACCGGATTCTCGAAGCAGTAAGTCCCAAAAGCTCCTTATCATATCCCTCCAGGATTACCCGAATTTCCTTTTGCCGCTCTACCCGAGCCTTGATTCCTTCAGGAAGAGGAAACTCTATTGGATGAGAATAGCCAACGTGAAAAACCAGCTCATTCTCCTTCTCCTCAATTTTATAACCGACTCCTATTACCAGAAGCTCCCGCGTAAATCCTCTTGTGACCCCAACTACCATGTTGTTTATAAGTGTTCGAAACAACCCATGTATTGATCGACCCTGCCTTGTATCATCAACTCTCCTGACTACCAGGTATTCACCATCTTTTTCAACACTTGCCAAGGGATGTACTTCCCGGCTCAAGGTACCTTTGGGACCCTGAACAGTAATAATACGTCCATCTATGGTGACCTTGGCCCCTGAAGGGACGTTTATGGGTCTTTTACCGATTCGAGACATGAAAAAACTCCAGACTACCAAATGGCGCAGAGAACTTCTCCGCCCACGTTATTTTGCCTGGCCTCGACATCTGTCATGATGCCCTTTGATGTAGAAATCATTGCTGTGCCAAGCCCAGATCTTATCTTTGGAATTGTGCCTTTTTTACAATATACACGGCGTCCAGGAGTGCTTATTCGCTTTAATCCGAGAATAATAGGCTGCCCATCAGAGTATCTGAGAAACAAACGAAGAATTTTCTGTCGTCTGTCCTTAAAAATACGAAAGTTGCTTACATATCCTTCTTTCTTAAGAAGTTTTGCAATTCCCACCTTCAAATTAGAGGAAGGAATATCAACCCTATCATGCCTTGCTTTATTGGCATTTCTGAGCCGCGTAAGCATATCCGCTACAGGATCAGTCATAGACATATTCAAGCTCTCCCAAATGTATGGAGTTTTACAACTACCAACTGGCTTTGGTTACCCCGGGAATTACCCCCTGGGATGCCATTTTTCTGAAACATATTCTGCATAAGCCGAATTTTCTGATAAAGGCACGTGGACGGCCACAAACCGGACATCTATTATACTTTCTGACACCAAACTTAGGTTTCCTCTGTGCCTTATTTATCAACGCCTTTTTAGCCAAAGGTCTCTCCTCAATAAACTCTACTTACGAAACGGCATGCCTAAAACATCCAACAAGTACCGAGATTCATCATCGGTTTTTGCACTCGTAACTATCGTCACATTCATTCCCTTGATCTTGTCTATTTTGTCATAGTCGATCTCCGGAAAGATAATCTGTTCCTTAACACCCAAAGTGTAATTACCCTTTCCATCAAAAGCCTTTGGCGATACGCCCCTGAAATCCCTGATCCGGGGAATAGCAATATTAATAAACTTCGTGAGAAAATCATACATTCGTCGCCTTCTAAGTGTCACACAACACCCTATGGGCATTCCTTCTCTTAACTTAAAGGCTGCAATTGATTTCTTTGCCCTCGTGACTACCGGTTTTTGTCCGGATATAAAGGTTAATTCCTCAACCGCAGAGTCTATTATTTTTGGATTTTCAATTGCCTCACCAAGCCCCATATTCAAAATCACTTTTTCGATTTTGGGCACCTGGTGGGAATTCTTATATCCAAAATGTTCCATTAATTCCGGAACACATTCTTTCTTATATTTCTCTTCTAAGAAAACCATGCCTAAATGCCTCCACAAAACCTACTTTTTTTCTGTCGGAATGACCTCTCCGCATTTCTTGCAGACGCGGACTTTATTGCCATCTCCCAAAACTTTCCTGGATATTCGCGCTGACTCAGTACATTTGGGGCAAATTAGCATGAGATTAGACAAGTGGATGGATGCTTCCTTCTCTAAAATACCGCCACTTGTACCAGGACCTGGTTTTGTATGGCGCTTGACCATCTGTGCGCCCTCAACAAGTGCTCTTGCCTTTGCAGGCAAAATGGAGAGGATCTTGCCGACCTTACCCTTGTCCCGGCCGGCCTTTACCATTACCCGGTCATTTTTTCTCAGATATGTCTTTACGGTCTTCATTGACCCGGTCTCCTTCGACTAAAGCACCTCGGGTGCAAGCGATATTATCTTCATGTAACGCTTTGCCCTTAATTCCCTTGCCACTGGTCCGAAAATTCGAGTACCTACCGGTTCTCCATATTGATTTATCAAAACCGCTGCATTCTCGTCGAACCGTATCCAAGAACCATCAACCCTGGATATCTCCTTCTTGGTCCGTACTACAACGGCTTTAACCACCTCACCTTTTTTCACTTTGGAATTTGGTATGGCCTCCTTGACCGAAGCAACTACCGTATCCCCTATACTTGCAACACGCCTACGGGTTCCGCCCAAAACCCGGATACAACACACGCGTTTTGCACCGGAATTATCCGCGACATTTAATAATGTTTCTTGCTGGATCATGATATGATCCTTTCCTTTCTTTTCCTATTCTAGAGTGCCTTTTCAAGAATTCCTTTAACAAGCCAACGTTTGCGTCGACTCAGGGGACGATACTCTTCTATTAGAATTTTGTCGCCTATTCTGCAATTATTTTCTACATCATGAGCCATATACTTCTTTTGCCGCTGTATATACTTCCCATATATCGGATGCTGTACTCGCCGAACAACCTTAACAAGCACTGTCTTGTCCATCTTGTCGCTGGCAACAGTGCCGATAAGTGTTCTACGAGATTTCTTGTCGGCTTTCATGCCCTGCTCCCTCACTAGACCTCAAAATCAATAACTTCTCCGCCAGTACTGTTTTAGCTCTTGCTATTGAACGCCTCACAGTACGAATCCTCATTATGTTTTCCAATTGGTGAGTAGCTTGCTGAAACCGTAGATTAAAAAGCTCCTGTCGAAGGTCCTTTTCTTTCTGTTGAATTTCTTCTATGCTCAATTCCCTAAGTACATCAGCTACGCTCATGGCATCTCACTCCTGGCGACAACCTTAGTAGGAATAGGCAGTTTATATTGTGCCAGCCTCAAAGCCGCCCTGGCGGAAACCTCATCTACACCCTCCATCTCATAAAGCATCCTTCCTGGCTTTATCAGGGCTACCCATGAATCCACTGCACCCTTACCCTTACCCATTCTGGTCTCGGCGGGTTTACTGGTGACAGGCTTGTCCGGAAATATTCGTATCCATATTTTTCCACGGCGCTTGACGCGCCTGGTAATAGCTATCCGAGCGGCCTCTATCTGTTGGGCTGTGATCCTGCCACGGCCAATAGCCTTAAGGCCGTAATCGCCAAAGGACAGGCTGTTTCCGCGTTGTGCCATGCCTTTTATGCGGCCTTTTTGTTGTTTGCGATATTTAACTTTCTTTGGGCTAAGCATTTATTCCTCTGATGCCTTCTACATTCAG
>JAUWHV010000053.1 GCA_030605675.1 Deltaproteobacteria bacterium
AATGAGCCCGAAGTGAACAGCCACATTTATTTCATCAAGTACGATCAGGTCATATTTTCCATCTTCCATGACTTGCATTATTTCACTAAGGCCGGCCCGGGCCATTTCTATCTCTTTCTCTGAGGGTCTTCCTTTAGTAAACCTGCCTGAGCCGTACTGACGAATGGTGACCTGGTCTCCAAGTTTTTTAAGGGCCTTTATTTCACTGAATTCGCCATGTTTCAGAAACTGGGCAAACAATACCCTCCACCCGGCTCCAACTGCCCGGAGGGCCAGCCCAAGAGCGGCAGTAGTCTTTCCTTTTCCGTCCCCGGTATAGACGTGGACATAACGCGCTTCTTTCTGCAAGTGGCTCCTTATGGAAAAATTGGGCTTAATATACGAAACGGCAGCATTAATGTGTTCTTGACCAGGTCTATCATGGCCACGCCCACTGCATCAGGTGAAAGGACCGTGACCTCCGGGTCTTTTATCTGTCCCTTGATTTTTACCGGAAATGCTACGATTGTCGCGTCCTTTCCTCCTATGGCTTTCCCCAGCAAAGGTACCTTTGAGATAATGGTGTCTATGGTCTTTAATGGAGCTACCAGTACAATCATGTCTGCATCCATGTCGTCCAGATCAATTTTCCCTCTACCAAAGAGGTTTAACCCTTTTCCTTTGATTATAGCATGATCAATAATCAGATTGTTGTCCTTTATGATGCCCTTAATATCCATTTGTGAAAAAGGAAAGCCTTCAGTAAGGAGATCCGGGAGTCCATTTTTGGAAAAAAGGTCTATAACGTTAAGAACGCTGAATATCTTGGAAAGCAATGTCATGCGTCTGATTATGCCGTTGGAGGATCGGAGTTCAACAGTGCCCCGTTGCCAGTTGCCGGGTGTTCCTTCAATGTTTGCATTAAAGACAAATGGACCCTCTAATATATCTTGCTTAAAACCGAGGCATGAAAGCACGTCCTGGAAAAGCACCTTTTTTTCCTGATCAGTAGAAATGAACAGACTGGCCAGGTCAAGTCCGGGTCCTGAACGCCAGGTGCCGGTGGTATTGAGGCCGCAGATTGTTCCGGAGGATACAGAGATGGCTGTTTTCCCCTGAGGTAAGAGTTTCACCTGACCTGTGAGGGGTTGCCAGACATAGTCGGTGACTTTTTGGTCTTTATCGGGGAAGGCCGTTTCTTTTATGCTTGTGTATTTAAAGCTATCCAGCTCGAAGTTGATTCTGCCTGTAAGAAAAAAGGAAGAATTTGGTGATTTGGGAGTAGGTGCACGGTCGGGGGAAGGATGCTTTTCTTTGTATGTGTCAATGAATCGGGAGAGATTTTCCCAGGAAAGGGAATCGGATTTCAGATCCAGGTCAAGATCAATATTATGCTTTGAGAATGAGGCCCGTCCCTTAGATATCACTGATTCGCCATTTATTCCCAAAGAAAGTTCCTCTATGTCTGTCCATGAGTTATGACCTGCCAGGTTGGCATATTTGACAACTATCGGCTCCGTAACACCCCAGCACCAGTTTAGTTCAGATGCCTCTATAGAGCCCTTAAGTCGGGCAGAGCTCGGATCTTCCAGGAAACAACTCAGGTTGCATGAGCCCTTTATATGGCCTGACAATATTTTATTCTTTTCCAGGATTTTGTCCAGCGTGTCTCCTTTTAGGCATCCTTCCCAATTCAGCAGTAAATTTTCCCCGGGAGCCTGTAGCAAATTCAGAGAAAGGCTCGCCTTTTCCGCAGGAGTAATAATAGTAAGGTCTTTTATAGAGAGTTCCTTTGGACTGGAGCTGATATCCAGTTTTACCTTTATGGCCTTCTTGTTTTCTATATCTGAGAGGATTTCTCCCTTTACGTCAGTCTTTTTGGGGCCCCAGGCAACCTTTAAGTGGTTCAGTGTGCAAGGGGTCCCGGGAAAGTATAGGGCGGGTATCCAATCCTTTGCCTTTACCCATTGGGAAATACCTTCTCTCGCAGTCCCGCTCAGATCAAGCCGGCCCTGCCAGTCTTGCCATTTTTTGTGTTTGAGATCTCCGTTTAAGTTCATCTGTTGGTCTGAAAGGCGCATCTTGCAACTGGATATTCGAACGTTTTCCTGATCAGCCTGTGCAGAGGCCTGTTCGATGCTGGATGGTCCGGGAAGCAGGGGGCTGTGGAAATCAAGGCCTTTTGTGTCGGCCGTTATGCTGTATTTCCAGTTCAGAGGTTTCCTCACGGGTCCTTTAAGCCATGCGTCAGTTACTTCCAAAGGACCATCAATTGAAAGGAGTACTTTGGAAAGGACTTCTTGCAGCCGGGGATAGCGCTTCAGCTCCGCAAAAAAGGGGCCTGAGTTCAGGGAGGCATTAAGCCTTCTGATGTAGAGAAAAACCTCATCTTTCCATCTTACTGATCCCTCGGTTTCGTGAATAGAATTGGGACCGACGACCCCCTGAACATTGCTCCAGTTCACTTCGTCAGGAAGGACCTGGAGTTGACCTTTCTTGATCTTGATGGGCCATGTAATCCGTTCGTAATCTGCCGTTCCATCAATGCTCGACACCTCTACTCTCACTGAAATATCTTTTAATCTGTCGCCCAGGATAAGACGACCTGAGGTCTTGCCCCGGACATTGCTGAATTTGGCCAGCTCATTCCTGAACCCTTGGTGATCAACCAGCCTGTGCAAAAGGGCAGGGAGTTTTGAAAGGTCTGCATCCAGTTCCAGGTCTAATTTGAAGACCTCGTCTTCACCAACCAGGCCCAATGCAAGAGAGCCATTGCTACCCAGGGAATCGCCCAGTCTGGCTGAGAGATTCTGTCCTGTCAGTATCCCGTTTCTGATCTCGATCTGGCCACATGTTTCTTTGAGATCCAGATGCACATCCGGAACGTGTACCGGCGCTCCATCCACGTCGGCCGTGATGATCATGGCCTTTAGTTCTTGAAAGCGTGGCACAGTTCCCTCAAAGAAATACGTCGCCTCTCTGGCCTTTCCTCCCAGGACTATGCTGCACACCAGGTCGGCCACCTCGTGCCTGCCGAACAGGGCAAGGACTTTTTCTCTAACTCCTGAAAGATCTACTTCCTTTGCCTTGAGGTCGATATGCCAGAGGGCCTCATCAGTAAGAGCCGCCTGACGCCTCTCTATCACTCCTGATAAGGTCAGCCCGGGGTCTGTAAGCTCCAATGCATTTACCGACACGTGAAGCTGCTGCCCCTGTTTTTTAAAACTCAGGTCTGTATAGCCGCATGAAAACAGCATTTCTTTGTCATGTGATTTTATTTTTAGACAAGGGAAGTTCCCTTTTATTGAGGCCATCATATCGTCAAGACCGGTTCCTGTGATGGCGGCCTTTATGTTAACGTCTGAGTCTAAGGGCTTAACCGGGCTCTTGTTCAGGGAAGCAAGGAGGATTTTGTGCGGCTTGAAGTCTTGGCAGTCTATCCATAACTCATAGGAATTTTTTGACGGAATAAAATGGCCTTTGGTCTCCAGGCTTTTGGCATAAGGTGGTGTGCATTTTAGAGATGCATCAACCCTGTCAGGTTCTATATGTATCTTGGCTGCAACATTTGAAAAGTTAAGGCTATTGGTGTGCTGGAGCCATCCCGGGAAAACACCTTCCGCATCTAAGACAAGGCTGCCTTTTTTTATAACAAGTGTGGCTGAAAGAGGGGGTAGTGACCAGGACTCTTTGCCGGCAGACGGAGCCAGGGACTTGAGATGGAGAGTGGGATTGTTTAGAACTACTCGGCTTATTCCAGGTTTGCCTCGAAAAAGGCCCAGCCAGTCAGGGAAAAGCAGGATCTTCGGGACCTCTGCCTCTAACTGTTTATTGGAAACCAGGGCGTCAGTAAGCACTATGCGGGGAAGGGGAAACCACTGCCAGGAGATTGCTTTGATATCAATATCACTGTCCAGTCGATGGGTAATCTCATAGGTTATCCTGGAGCGGACCTGTTCCAACTTCAAAACGTATGGGGTGAAAAACACAAGTAGCCCAACGATCGCAAGAACAGAGATAATGATTTTACCAACGCGCGCTTTTTTCATTTTATTGAATAATGGAGGCCTGCTACCAGCAACTTCAGGTTGTCCAGTTTTTCAAAGTCTTTGTGGACAAGCAGTGCCTTTAAATTTGAAAGGGCGGGGGAAATATAGGCCTTAAAGAAGACTTTCCCCTTTTTAAGATAGAGGTATGAATACGCACCTAATGCCTGCATAGTACGAAGAAGGGCAAGCAGGTAAAACTCCCTTTCAAACGTAGCTTGATCCAGATCAATATTCAGGGCATCAAGCTCGTTTAGATAGAATTCTGAAAGCTCAGACCAAATAGTCTCGGGTAGTGCAACATAAGGATCCAGGAGCAGGGCAGCAACGTCATAACCCAAGGGACCCAGGCGACCGCCCTGAAAATCAATTATCCTCAAGGCCCCGTTCTGTATCATAATATTGCGGGACTGAAAATCCCGGTGCAAAAAATACTCCTTATTGTCAATTAAATCTACTTGTAAAGCCAGCCTTGTAAGCTCATCTTCAAGTTCTGGTGTTTTGCCGCAGCCCATGAGGCCTTCAACAAAGGATTGCAAAAAATAAAAGGCCTCTCGTTCCCTGGCCAGCTTACTGTCATAATATTCTGAGTCATAGCACCATTTGCGGTTGAATCCCCGGCAGCCACATACCTGCATCTTTGCCAGCAAAGAAAGGGCCTGTCGGTAGAGCCTTTTGACCTGTGACCATTTATTTTGGGAGATTAATGCCAGGATCTCTGTCTGTAAATGCCTGTCTCCAAGATACTCCACCATAATAACTCCGGTATCTTTGTTGAAATCATATATTTTCGGAACCGGAATTCCGACACTGGCCAGATGATTCCCAATAGCAACATAGCTATAGGTCTCGGAAGTACCTATGTCCCCTGGAGAAGGTTCAATTGCCAGGGCAGGCTTGTCCTTCCACCGGATCTTGAAAAAACGCCTGTCAGATCCATCAGAAGAAAGAGGTATTGCAAGTATTGGTTTCAAAGTTAGGTATTATTTGTAAATCCCGTGTTTTTAGAGGTAACTATTCAGGTTGAAGGCTGAAGGCTGAAGACTGAAGTATTTCAACCATCTCGCAACGCTCAAACGCCCTAAGTTTCGTCCCTAACAGTCTTCAGTCTTCAGTCTATCCACCTAATTTTGTGTAATCACGCACGATTTGCCCCTATTAGCCTTCTACCTTCAGTCTATTCACCTGAATAGTTACCATATGAGTTAAAATGGAAGATACGTGGGATATCCCCAGCCCTCCAATATTACAAGTCGTATGTATTACGGTTAGTATGTTCTTTTTCGGTAAAATCGTCAATAATGTCCCGAATTCGCTTATCGAAATCTTCAATAACAATCAAGAGCATGATCAGTATTACCTATTTGACATTCAGCTGAAAAACATAAATTATTCCACAGTAATTTAATAACTTAGGAATTTCCATTATTCAGACAGGATAAACAGGATTTACAGGATTTTTATTTATCCTGACAATCCTGTTTATCCTGTCAAAAAAAGTCCTGCCGTTGCAAGCAAGGGAGGTTGTATGGAGACATTGAATTGCCGGGGGCTTAGCTGTCCTCAGCCGGTGCTAAGGACCAAGGATTTTATTGAAGCCAATCCGCAGGCCGTGGCATTTACAGTGGTAGTTGACGATGCCGCCGCGGCCCAGAACGTCGTCCGTTTTGTCGAAAGCCAGGGTTTCAGTGCGTCTCTTGACCAAAATGACGATGACTTTGAGATCAAGGCTGAAAAGTTTGAGGAAACTACTAGCGAATCTGTCGGTAAGGAGCCGGCAATGTCGAGTGAGAAGATACTCATTCTGATTCCCAAGAATACCATGGGTTCGGGAGATGATGTGCTGGGAGCAGGACTCATGCTCAGTTTCTTAAATACGCTCAACGAGATGGGAGAGACACTCTGGAGAGTGGTTTTCCTCAATAGCGGGATAAAGCTGACGATTGAGGGGGCCAAGACCTTGCCTGCCATACAGCAACTGGAGGCCCAGGGTGTAAGTATTCTTGTATGCGGCACCTGCCTCACGCACTTCAATCTGCTGGATCAAAAAGGCGTGGGTGAGACCACGAACATGCTGGATATTGTGACAAGCCTGCAACTCGCGGACAAGGTGATCAGTGTGTGATGTCCTTTTGTGTATTGTTGCCGGAAGAGATCGTGCCGGCCAGAGTATTTGACAGGGTCACAAAGTTTTCAATGCTCAAGACTTCTGCCCTGTATCCCGGATCTATTCCGCAAACCTCCAGTGCATGAAGTATTTCGTCTTGCGAAAAAGATGCCAGTCCCTTAAGGGCGTTTATCAATTTCTTTCGCCTTTTTTGAAATGCCTGTCTGACAATATTTTTAAAAAAAGCAAAATCTGTTGCAACTATAACAGGCTTCCTGAATTCCATTTGTATCAGGGTCGACGTTACCTTGGGGCGAGGGCGAAAAAGGCCCGGAGGTATGTCCATTAATCTGTTAACATCGGCGCAATATCCGGTAACCACGGATAATATCCCGTAAGCCTTGCTTCCCGGAGGAGAGATAAGGCGCTCGGCTACCTCCTTCTGAAACATCAAGGTTGCCCTGTTTATATGATTACGTTCTTCAATCAGCTTAAATACTACCTGGCTTGAAATATTATAGGGCAGGTTGCCTATTATTTTGAGAGTGCCTCCCATCTCTTCTGCAAGGCCCTGAAAAGAGACCCTGAGGATGTCCGAATGACGCAATTCCACATTTTCCGGTAAAGGTCGCTTTTCGCGCACCCATTTGATCAGTCTCTCGTCTATTTCAAGGCCAATAACCTTGGCGGCCTTTTTTGAAAGTTCCCTGGTCATGGCCCCGAGCCCGGCACCCAGTTCTACTACTCGATCTCCGTGCTGTATGCCGGATAGTTCTACTATGGTCTCAATTGTGCCCTGGTGGACAAGAAAGTTTTGGCCAAGGGAGCGTTTTGGCAGTGGAAAGCCGTGTTCATAGATACTAGTTATGGGAGATTTTTTTACTGGATTTTGAATCATTATGGTTGGTTTTTATAAGGCGATTCATTTGTCTTTTCTGACGACGGATGTATAGGTACAGGGCTGAGAAATAGGCTGTTATTGCAAAAGGAAGAGAAAAGACTATGCCTCCAAGCAGTACTGATACCATTGCCCTGAAACTGTCTACATATATCAATCTTACTGCTTCAAACATATTTACGTCACGGGCCAAACCCATGAGATACTTTACCTGTTCCCAGGAAAGTGAGCTGCCTGTAAGGATGGTGCCTACTTTCCAGGATATATAGTACTGCAAGGGAATGGTAAGGGGATTGCTTACCAGAAGGCTGACAACAAGCCCGGCCACAAGATGGCCCCTTCCGACAGCGCAAAAAAAGATTATGAGTATGGTGTGAAAGGGAATTGTGGGCGTGAGTCCAATAAAAGTCCCTATGGCGATACCTCGCGCAAGAACGAATGGATTTCCTTGCAGCCTCACTAAACGAAGCCACTGATATCTTATGGTTCTCCCGGGGCTGATCCCTTTGTCTCTTTTTCCAGAGCGGAGAATATTTTTTACTTTGTTAACAGGGACAAGCTCTTCCATGTGTGTTTACCCGGACCAATACATCCTGCTTAAATACTAAGTAATGGAAGCCTTGAGTAGACATCTGCATCTTCCTTGGCCAGGATCCCGGCCTTTATCTGATGATATCCTGTCAGAGCGACCATTGCGGCATTATCAGTACACAGTTCAGGGTATGGGAAAAAGGCCTTGTAGCCAAGCTTTTTTGTTTCCTCGGCCATTCTGGCTCTAAGCCTTGAGTTGGTTGCAACTCCTCCTGTCACTGCTATCCTGTTAATATCATAGTTTTTTGCAGCAGATAGAGTTTTTTCCACAAGTACGTCAACAACTGCCTCTTGAAACGAGGCACAGATATCCTGAACAGGTAACGGGCCCTGACCGGACAATTTCTTGACCGAGGTTAAAACAGAGGTCTTAAGACCACTGAAGCTGAAGTCAAAAGGTGTTTTCGGGAGTTTTGCCCTTGGATAAGAAAAGGCGCAGGGATCTCCTTTTTCAGCAAGTTGGCTGATTATAGGACCTCCGGGATACTCAAGTTCAAGCATCTTTGCCACTTTATCAAAGGCCTCTCCTGCGGCATCATCACGGGTCTGCCCCAGGAGTTCTGCTGAAAGGAAATCATTAACCACATAGAGGTTTGTGTGGCCACCTGACACCACAAGGCCCACAAAGGGAAATAAGGGAGGATGTTCGCACAGGAACACAGAAGAGAGATGTGCGTGAAGGTGATTTACGCCTGTCAGGGGAATACCACGGGCCATTGCCAGGGCCTTGGCAAAGGACAGTCCGACAACCAACGAGCCCACCAGTCCCGGACCCTGGGTAACTGCTATGGCATCTATTGCGGACCTGTCCGTATTTGCATCCAGGAGTGCCTTTTCCACAACCCGGACTATATCCTCAAGATGGTGTCTTGAGGCCAATTCCGGAACGATTCCCCCATATTCCTTGTGGATGTGAACCTGAGAGGCCACCACATTGCTCATCAACTGTCTGCCATCCCTTAGGACCGCGGCTGCAGTTTCGTCACAGGACGTCTCTATGGCAAGGAGATTTTTGGGATTGAATTTGTCTGTAATCATCAATAATCTAAATATTAAGTGGCTCAATTGAACTTGACAGTAACATAATCACTATGGTATCGCTCATCCGTTTGTGGCCCCCGTAGCTCAGGGGATAGAGCACAGGATTCCTAATCCTGGTGTCGCATGTTCGAATCATGCCGGGGGCACCAGTAAAATCAGTAACTTATGAATTTTATCCCGCAACCCTTTCTCGTCCCTGTGTAATTCCTGTGTAATCATGTCAGAAAAATCATTGTGCGATTTGGTATCGTTCTTCCAATTTATCCATTGCCGAATTGATATGCTTTCCGTTTTGATGGCTGTATCTGACAACCATATCAAATGACTTGTGGCCGGAGATTCTTTGTACCGTTGGCAGGTCAACGCCAGCCTGTACCAAATGCGTTATGGCCGTATGGCGGAGGGTATGACGCACCACTTCCTTTTCATCAAGTCCGGCGGCTTTCACAACACGGCGAAACGGTTTTTCGATTGATACAGTGTGGCCGGTGCGTGATAAATAGGAAGGGAAAAGCCATTTTTGGCCGGGTTCAGCGGTGTCCAAATATCCTTTCAGAAAATCAGCCAGCCTTTTTGTTATTGGCTGCTCTCTTGCGCCACCCTTTGCCCGCGGGATGTATATCAATCTTTTCTCAGTGTCAATATATTCCATCCGGATTGAGAGAATTTCCATTTTACGCATCGAGGTTTCAAGGCCAATAACGATGAAAGAATAAATGTGTTCATTCTGATCCTGCCTGGCAGCATCCAAGAGCCGCTCAATTTGTTCAGGGATCAGGTAAACGATACGTCCCTTATCTTCCTTGAATTTCTTTATGGCAAAAGGCTTGTGGTCAATCCAGTTCCACTCTATGGCCTTTGTATAAAGGTGAGAGCAAGCGGAAAGCTCCCGGTTGATTGTTCCCGGCTTTGCCTTTTCATTTTGACGGTGCTTCTTGTATCGCTCAATATTAAAAGAAGTGATCTTGGCAATGGGTTTGTTCTTGAAAAATGGAATCAAGTGGCCATCAAAACGAAACCTTTTCATATAAAGGTCTTTGC